>JAYYUU010000260.1:0-5830 GCA_036343835.1 Candidatus Latescibacterota bacterium
CGAGCCCTTCTCCCCCTTCTAATCCAATCCCCCTCACTTTAAATATCCCATAACTACTCCAACCCCTTCCCCCACACTGGCCCAGCCCCATATACCACCCTATCTTTTACAAACCACCCAGCTCCCGAAGGATGACAATCCGGGGAGGCAAAGGCGCTGCGGCCCTGCTTCCACCGCCAATGCTCCATTCCACCAAGCCACTACGGGATGGAGACCCCATTGCAGGGGCTGGGCGCTACGCTGCGCAGCCTAGCTGCCAACGCGGCCGCGATATGTTTGCCCCCGCAGGATAGTCCTCCTACCGGACCACCAGCCGGGACAACACCCCCATGATCATCGACATCCACAGCCACACCTGGCTCTACCCCGATCACTTCACCGAACAATTCCGCCAACAAGCCGCCCAAATAGCCAAAGCCAACCAAGAGCTCGACCTCACCGTCACCTACGAAGCCTATCGCGCCGGCGCGCAAAACTGCGACAAAACCATCGTCTTCGGCGGCAAGGCCCGCCTCTCCGGCCTCTGGGTCGACGACCACTACGTCGCCGCCTACGTCGCCGCTCATCCCGATAAACTAATCGGCTTCCTCTCGCTCGACCCCACCCAGGACGGTTGGGAACGAGAAATGGCATACGGCCACCAGCAACTCGGCCTCCAAGGCATCAAACTACTGTCGATGTACGCCGGCTTCTACCCGCACGACGAACGCCTCGACCCCCTGTGGCGCTACGCCACCGAGCACCGCCTGCCCGTGCTCCTGCACACCGGCACCACCTTCGTCGCCCAGGCCCCCCTCGACTGCACCCTGCCGCGCCACCTCGACCCAGTGGCCACCCGCTTCCCCGATGTCAAAATCATCATGGCGCATCTCTCGCACCCCTACGAGGGCGAATGCGCGGTCGTCATCCGCAAACACCCCAATGTCTACGCCGATATCAGCGCCATCCACTACCGGCCCTTCCAACTCTACCACAGCCTGATGCTGGTGCAGGAATACGGCGTCTGGCACAAATTGCTCTTTGGTAGCGACTATCCCTTTACGACCATCGACGCCTCGATAGAAGGCCTCTACGCCCTCAACAAAATGCTCGACGGCACCGCGCTGCCGCGCCTGGACGAAAGCCAGATCGACGCGCTGATAAATCGCGACAGCCTCGCTATTCTGGAATTGTGAAACGCGAAATCGCTTGATCGCTAGACGCCACTTCTGGCCGGCCTCGGCCGCGTTCCTGGGCCTGGTCGCCGCGCTGTGCTTCGGCAACCTGCGCACCCACCTGCTCGACACCCACGACGCCGAGACCTTCCGCGACCACCTGCAAATCCAACAGGACTGGACCTTCTTCTTCTCGCCCGACAAAGCGCAGGCCTCCGGCCGACCCACCGCCGAAGCCGTCAAATACCTCGCCTTCCTGCTCTGCGGCAACGACCCCGCCGCCTTTCACCTGCTCTCCATCGCCATCCACACCCTCGCCGCCTGGCTCCTCGCCCGTGTCGTCTGGCGGCAAAGCGGCGCACTGCTCCTCGCCGGATGCACCGGCCTGCTCTTTCTGGTCAATGTCACCCACTTCCAGGCCATCCACCACATCTCCGCCCTCGACTACCCGCTGGCGCTCTGTTGCGGATTGGCCGCCCTGCTCATGCTCGGCCGCGACACCGCCCCCAAGCGCCCCGCCGCCTTTGCCGCGCTGCTGGCGTTGGGCGTGCTGGCGCATCCGTCGGTCGCGGTCGTCTGGGTCCTCGCCGGCTATTTGCTCTGGCGCAAAAGCGATCTGGCCGCAACGCTGCGCACCCTCTGGCCGAGTGGGCTCGTGCTCGCCGCCGCATTGTCGGCCACCCTGCAATGGGCCGCCGACAATACCAGCACCTGGCAATCGACCGACGAGTATGGCACACAATCGGCGGTGGATCTGGTCTTGGGCATGCTCCGCGTATTATGGTGGTTTTGCAGCCGTTTGCTGACGACGGCGCATTGGCTACCGCTGCCGATCTACGTGCGACAAACTTGGGAATTGCCCCTGGGCGCGGCGTTATGCGCCCTGCTGCTCTGGCTTGTCTGGCGCGACAAAGAGCCCCTGGCCGCCGCCGCGCTGGCGACCTTGCTGGGTCTATTGCCCTATCTGCTATTGACCGAGGCCACCATCCTCGGCCTACCCGCCGGCCCCTCGCGCTATCTCTACCTGGCCAGCGCCGGATCGTCGCTGCTTTTGGCCTGGGGCCTGGTTTGGATCGGCCGCATCCACCGCTATCTCGGCGGCGCCCTACTGGTCCTGCTGCTGGCCAGTAGTTATCACGCCCTCCGCCAGGTCGAAGCCATCTCCTTCTACACCTCCGCCAGAAGCTATGGCGCCAGCGGGGAATACGACGCGGCCCGAACGCAATTCCGCCGCGCGCTGGCACACGAGCGGGCAGTAATTCCGACCGCCGATATCTACGTTCGCTTCTGCCTATTGCTGATGGACAGCGGCGAAGATCATATCCCCTTGCTCGCCGAGGCCCTCACGGCCCATCCCGAAAACCGGCAGTTGCGACTCTACCAGCTCGCCGCCGTCGCCACCGATACCTCCGCCGCGTCCCGCGAGCGAGCCATGCAACTGGCAATGGACCTGCGCTACACTACGGCGGCCGATGGCGAAATCATCGCCAAGGCGCTGCACAATCTGGGCGCCGGTTTCCGCAAAAAACAAGCACCCGCCAGAGCCATACTGGCTTATCAACAAACCCTGCGCATCGCACCCAACCGCTTCAAAACGCTCAAAGACCTCACCTTTGCCCACTGGCAGTTGGCTGCGCAATGGGCCGACCGCATCGATGTGGAAAACCCAGCGACCCAGACCGAGTTGGTCGCCCGCTTCCGCCAGCAAATCGATGCGGCCATCAGCACGGGTCAACGAGCTCTGCATCTGCGGCCAGATGCCGATCTCTACTACCAGCTGGGCAAGATCTACCAGCAACTGGGCCAACGCGAAGAGGCGCTCGCCGCCTATGGCCAGACCCTGGCGCAAAACCCCGATTACGCCCGCGCCCACCAGCGCATGACGGAAATATACGCGCGGCAGGGCGACCAGGCAGCAGCCGCCCGCCCCGACCAATGAAAGCCACCGCCCAGCTCTTCCCCCTCGCACCCAGCCGCCGCCTCTGGCTGGCCTATGCGGGCATCGCCTGCCTGCTCGCCTGGCTGTGCTTCGGCAGCCTCGCCGATCATCTGCTCTTTACGCACGACGACGAGATCGCCCTCGACTATCCCCGACTCAGCGCGGACCCTACCTTCTTCTTTTCCCCCGACAAGGCCATGGTCTCCGGTCGCCTGGTCGACGAACTGGTCATGTGGGCCGCCTACGCGGCCTGGGGTGACAACCCGGCGCTTTTCCATCTGCTCTCCGTCGCCTGCCACGTGCTGGCCAGTCTGGTCCTGACCCTGGCCTACCACCGGCTGTGCGCCAATCTCGAACTGAGCATGGTTGCCGGCCTGCTCTTCCTACTCAACGTCACCCATATCCAGGCGGTCCACTGGATCTCGGCGCTGGAATACCCTCTGGCGACGCTGCTCGTCGCGGCGGCGGCCTACCGCTACGGCGCCTACGCCGCTACGCCGTCACCCGTCCGCCTCACCGCATTCTACGCCCTAGCCGCGATCGGTCTCCTCGCCCATATCGCTGCGCTGATGCTCTGGCCGTTTTGCCTGCTCTGGTCCATAGGCCAGGGCCGGGGCTGGCACCGCACCCTGCGCGAACTTATACCGCTGGCCCTATTGCTCCTACCCGTGCTCTATCTAGTCGCGCAGATAACCCCCTCCCGCGCCAGCACCTTTGAAGCCGCCAGCTCGTATTCGGCGGACCAGGCCTTGCCCCTGCTGGCGGACGCCGCCCGCACCCTGCTCTGGTTTGCAGGGCGCTTGCTCTCCACCGCCCACTGGCTACCTTTCCCCCCCCATGCCAGACCGGGTTGGGAAGAAGCGCTAGGGCTGGTCGTAGTAGTGGGGTTGGGGATATTGATATGGCGCCGGACGACCGTAGCCGTTTGGGCGGCCTGGACTCTGCTCTTTATCGTACCCTTCCTCGTTCTGCCCGAGCGGTTCATCCACAATTTGGCCGTTGGCCCCTCGCGCTATCTCTACTTTGCCAGCGCCGGCTCGTCGCTGATCCTGGCCTGGGGCCTGCAACGCGTCGGCCTCTTACTGGGATCGCGGGGCCGCTGGGCTTTCACCTGCGCGGTTCTGGCGATACTGGCGATCAGCTACGTGACCCTCAAACGGACCGAGGGACTCACCTACTACTCCGAAGCCAGGTCCTACCTGAGCGCGGGGGACGATCCGACCGGCATCGGGCTGATGCGAAAAGCCCTGGCGTTGGGCGGGGGGGCGGTCTACCGCGAGGACGCCTATGCCCGACTCTGCCTTGCCCAGATTACCCAACCCGACCGGGGCGCGGCCGATCTCGCCCGGGCCAGGGTGGAGTTTCCCGACCACCCCGCTTTTGTCGCCTACGCGCTGGTGATCCAGTCGATGGAGAGAGGCGATCCAGATCGGGCCTTCGGCGAACTGCTGGCCATGGGGGAAGACGCGGATATAGCGGAGCTGGTGGGCAAGGCGTATTACAATATCGCCAGGAGCTTCTCCGCCGACGACAACCACGAGCGCGCTGCGCTGGCCTATGGACGCTCGCTGCAATTCTTGCCGGATCGCAGGCACGCACTCGAACAACTGGCCGCAGCGCTGTGGGCCAGCGACCAGCGCGAACAGGCGACCGCGGTCCTGCTGTATTTGACCCGTCTAAACCCAGGCGATCCCGACGCCCTCTACAACGCGGCCTTGGCCTTTAACCTCCAGGGGCAGCATCGGCGCGCGATAGAATTGTGCCGACGCGTCCTCGCCATCGCAGAACGCGCCGACGCACGCCGACTGCTGGCCGCCAGCGCCAGCGCCGAATAGAGCTCAAATGCATACGACAAAAGCCTGGCTCCTGTACGCGACATTCCTGACCGCCGTGTCCCTGATCGGCTTTGGCCATCTGGCCGACCACCCCTTCGATCTCGACGACGGACTCTATCTAGCCGATAGCGCCAAAAGCAGCGCCGACTGGGCCTTCTTCTTCTCGGCCGACAAGCACTTCGCCGGTCGCCCCGTCACCGAACTCGTTCTTCTGTTCGGTTATCTCGCCGCCGGAGAAAACCCGGCTTTCTTCCACACACTGGCCATCGGTTTTCACTTGCTCGCCAGCCTGCTACTCGCCCTGGCCTGCTCAAGCCTGGGCGCCGACCGGATGCTCAGTTGGTCGACAGGTCTGCTCTTTTTAGTCGGCGCAGCCCATTTCCACGCCGTCTTCTGGATCTCAGCCATAGCCTATCCCCTCGCTTTCTGCCTCAGCGCCCTGGCCCTGATCGGCTATGCCCGTTACACCGAAACAGCAGATGGCCGCTGGCTGGCCGGGCTGTACGCCGCTGCTCTCGCCGGCGTCCTCGCCCATATAGCCGCCGCCGCCGTCTGGCCCTTCTGCCTCTTGATCGCCTGGCAACAGGACCGTCGCCAGATTGCGCGCCTTTTGCCGCTCGGCCTAATATTGGGTGGCCTGATCGTCTGGGCCGTCCTCTACTATCCCCACACTGCCCAAGTCCAACAGGCCTCGCGCGTGCCGGAGCTGCTCGACATCGGCCGAAATACACTTTTTTTTGCAGTCGCCTGTTATCTACTGCGCACTGGTTGCCGCTGGCCATCCATAGATTCGAGACTTGGGAATTAGCCTTGGGCGTTCTAACTATCCTGTTTAGCGCCATACCCATCTGGCGCGGCGAAATCCGACCCTGCGCCTGGATTCTGTTATCGACTTTACCCTT
>JAYYUU010000261.1:0-5987 GCA_036343835.1 Candidatus Latescibacterota bacterium
TTAAGACCGAAGACTTCGAGGATACCTATATCGGCCGCCGCGCCGCCGAGTGGATCGAGCATGTGCCCGACGACTTTCCCTGGCACTATTTCGTCAGTTTCGTCGGCCCACACGACCCCTTCGACCCGCCCAGCGAATACGGCGACCGCTACCGCGATAAGGCCATGCCTCCGGCCATCGCCGACACCCTCGAGGGCAAACCCGAGTGTATTCAAAAGCGCGCCAAAGACTTCTCGCCCGAAGAAATCACCCAAACCCGCCGCCCGTACTGCGCCGCCACCGAACTCATCGACCATCAGATCGGCCAGATCCTCGCCGCGCTCGAAAAACGCGGCCAACTCGACAACACCTATATCGTCTTCGCCTCCGACCACGGCGAATTGCTCGGCGACCACGGGCTCTACGCCAAGAGCGCCGCCTACGAGGCCAGCCTGCGCGTGCCGCTGATCGTCGCCGGACCTGATATAGAAGGAGGCCGCGTCTCCGACGCGCTCTGCGAACTCATCGACCTCAACGCCACCCTCTGCGATTTCGCCGGACTCGCACCGCAAGAAGGCATCGACGCCCGCTCGCTCAGACCGGTGCTCAACGGCTCAAGCGACACCCACCGCGAAGACACCGTCTCTGCCTTGCAAAACTTCCGCTGCATCCGCACCGCCACCCACAAATACATCCACAACCACAACGATCTCGACGAACTCTACGACCTCGACCGGGACCACGACGAGCTGCACAATATCGCCGCCGCCGCCGCCGACCTCGTCGTCGATCTCTCGCGCCGTCTGCGCCGCCGCCTGATCTAAGGCCTTGCCCTACGGACTCCTCGCCGATCTGCTGGTCCTCCTCCACGCCGCCTTTATCCTCTTTGCCGCGTTGGGGGGCCTGCTCTGTCTGCGCTGGCCCCGTGTCGCACTCATCCACCTCCCCGCCGTCGGGTGGTCGGGCCTAGTAGAGCTGGCCGGGTGGATTTGTCCCTTGACCCCTTGGGAAAATGAATTGCGCTGGCGGGCGGGTGAGATCGGCTATGGCGGCGACTTTATCGGACATTATATCCTGCCGCTGATCTACCCGGCAGAGCTAACGCGCAACTTGCAGATCGCTACGGGGCTGGGCGTCCTCGCCCTCAACGCGCTGGTCTACACCTATATCTGGCGACGGCGATGAAAACGCCGCTCTTTATCGCGTTGCTCTTTATCGTGGGCTGCGGCGAAGACGACGCCTCCGATCTGCTCGACGACTATCTCGCCCGCGTCAACAACGCCACCGGTACCCCCGTCGTCGACCCCGGCTCCTTCCCCACTGCGCTCGTGCCCTATCCCCGCCCCCGCGACCTCCGGCTCGAACAGCAGGACCTGCGCATCGGGCTACTCGATCTGGTGTCATTGGAAAAGTGCGGCCTGGCCGAACTGGTCGCGGCGCGCAATAGCGGGCTGGGCAAGGTCATCACCCCGAGCCAGCGGCTGCTCTACGAGCATCGCTTCCTGGGGCTGGCCCGCGCCTGTGTCAACACCCTCGCGACCAGCCCGGATGACGAACTGCAAGCTTTGCTGGAGGAAGTGGTCGCGGTCAAGGAGCGCGATATCACCCGCGCCTTCTGGAACGCCACCTTTGCCGGACCGGAGTTCGCCGTGCTGTTTTCACTGGCGACAGCTCCCCTGCCTTTGGTTGACGGCGACGGCACCGCAGTCGAAGAAGCCCTGAGCTATTTTGTCGAATTGCGACCCCATCTGGGCGACGCGGCCTTAGCGCTCGACAGCGAAGAGCTCGAAGGACACTTCCACGCGCTGCAGAAGCGGCGCTACGGCGGCCAACTCCTGCACGCGATGGCGGCGCTGACCCACTATCTCGACGGCGCGGCCGGAGCACTCGAAAAACGCCTGGCGCTAAAGATCGTCTGCTTTGACGGTCGCCCGACGCCCGACGCTCGCGTCATGCACGCGGTCTTCGCAAAATTCTACGCCGGCCGCATCCAACCCTATCTGGCCCAGGTCCACCGCCAGAGCCGAACCTATCTTACCCTGGTCGATCACCTGACAGACGGCAAACCCGGAGTCTTTCGCGCCTCTTACAATGCCCAACTGGGGCTCGACAACCCGCAGGGCACATACTCGCAATTTGCCCGCGCCATCCAGCGCCATACCCGGACCTGGCAACGGCTCTTTGACCAGTGCGGGTTCAGCGCGGCGCAGCCATCATCCGCTCGATAGCCGCCACTTGCGGGTGGTCGGGATCCAATTCACGGGCGCGGATAAAGGTCGCCATCGCTCGCGTCTTTTGTCCATTGCGGCCGTAGGCCGTCGTGAGATTGAGCAAGATCTCGACATCCGGCGCCAAAGCGGCGGCGCGCTCAAGCTTTTCCACCGCCCCGGCGTTGCGGCCCAGATGCATGAGACCGACCCCGAGGTTGAAGAGAATAATAGTATCGTCGGGCGCCAATTCGAGCGCTTTTCCGTAGTGTTGCACCGACGACTCGTGCTGACCCCGGTCGGCAAATATTTTTCCCAGTTTGAAATAGGGCTCGGCTTCCTGGTGCTGGATTTTTGCCGCCGCCAACCAGGCCTCCTCAGCCCCCTCGGTGTTGCCTAAGTGGTCGAGTACCTGCCCCATGGCCAGGAACATCCGGTACAGATAGCTCAGGACAAAAAGCTCGTTGAGGAGAAAAGGCGTTTCCAGGAGGGATTTGTAGGCCAGCGCCGCCTCGTCCCACCGCGCTTCCCGCGCCGCCTTATTGCCCTCAAGCAGCAGACTGTAGGCGTTGAAAAACTCCCTCCCCGTCGGCACCGGCTCGCCCTCGTACCACGGCAGGACGCCGATGCGGATATTCGGCCCGGTCCGCTCCACAGCGCCAAAACCGCCGACCGGGGCAAAATGCCAATCCACTTTGTCGAAGACGGCACCGGCCGCGTTCCCACCGCTGAAGCTGGCCAGCCATGCGACGGCGGATGCCTCATCAAACCAGGCACGCCCATCCTCGTCCTTCATAGCAGCGAGCGGATGATCATAGTGCAGGACCAGCATCTCCCCGTCGGATGGGCCGGGGAATTCCATCTGGTGGTAGTTTTTCAATGTCCAGTCCACGTATAGCGCCGGCAACTCCGGCCCGTCCGCCAAGAGGCGCAATGCCCGCTCCAGGCTTTCAACGCCGAAACTGGCGACATAGGGATCTATGCGGACGAAGATTTGCTCGGGTTTGAGCAAGGGTATTTGTCCGGCGCCTTTGGGCAACTGGATGATCCGCTGGCTTTGCGGCATATGCTCCTTTAGCCAGACGCGCGCCTGCTCGCGCGTGTCCTCGCCCGCGATCAAGGCGCGCTGCTGCAATGTCGCGTAGAGCGGTTCGGCTACCAGCAGCGCCAGCCAGACGGCCAATAATCCGCGTCGGTGCGACAATGCCATACCCCAACGGACCAGCAATACCGCCAGCAGCGGAGCCAGCGGTTGCGCATAGCGCATAAAAACCGAACTGGCCCCAAAGAGCAATAGCGCGAAAACCACCGCGCCGGCGAGCACGACCCACTCCTCCCGTCGCGGGTCCGCTCCCGGCCACAAGAGCGCAACGGGCAGCGCCAACAGCCCGACCCAACCCAGCCCATAGCGCAAATTGTGGTGCAACCAGTACCACCACACCGGTTCGCCGCTGGTGTGGCCGTCGCTTACCAGATGCTCCTGGGCCATCGCCGCAAAGGCCTCCCTGAAACCACCCCAATCGAGGAAAGTATAGGGGCTGACCAGCGCAAAACTCAACCCGGCCAGCGCCACCGGCACCCACATGGCCCAGCGACGACCCAGCAGACACCCGACCAATACCGCCACCAGCGCCAAACCCGCCGGATACTTGCTCGCCGCCGCCAACCCGGCCCAGACGCCGGCCAACGCCAGGTCGCCTCGACCCCCCGTCTGGACCACCCGCACCCCGTAGAGCACCGCCAGCGCGACAAAAAAACCAGCGGTCACGTCGGTAATCGCCAGATGGGCGAAACGCGCGTGCAGCGGCATGACCGCCAGCAACAACCCAGCCAACTGCCCACCCATTCTTCCGTAGAGCCGCCCCCCGATGGCCATGCACACCGCCACGGTCCCCGTCGACACCAGCGCGTTGGCCGTGCGGGTAATGGCGAGCAAATCGGCGGCGTCGACGAAGTAGCGGTAGGCGACAAAATACTCCAGCGATTCGGCGCTAAAAAGCAGGAAATAGGCATAGTACAGCGCCGAAGCCAGATAGAGCACCAGGGTCGGATAGTTAAAGAAATGGGGGTTGAGATCGCCGCTCCAAAACCCGAGGGGATAGAGCACGAAGGCGCGCTCGTCGACGTGGGTCCATTCCGGCAGGGGCCAGGGCCAGCGCAAGGCAAAGGCCAGCAGTACAATCGCCCAGTTCAATCCCTCTCGGGACAGCGGTCTATAACGCAGCTTATCCACTAATAATCCAATCCCAATCCAAGCTATTCAGCATAAAACTGTCCGCTGCCGGATCAACCCGGACACACGTCCCCCTCCCCTTATAAGGATAGACGCGTCAAAAGTGTATCCCGTCAACAATTTTTCTCTCGATTGTCGCCTGGGAGGCCTTGCGATATATTCTCCATCGGACCCACCTCAGCGAAAGGAATACCATGTCCTATAAGTTCGTCTTCCTGCCCCCTACCAGCGAGCGCACCCGCGCCCTGGGCGATGCCGTGACGGCCGCCGTCGCCGATATCGAAATCGCTTACTGCGCCGATAGCGCTGCGGCTCTCGCCGCGCTGCCCGGCGCCCGGGCCTGCTTCGGTACCCTCGACCCCGAACTCTTGGCCGCCGCCACCGAACTCAAGTGGCTGGCCGCTCCGGCGGCCGGCCCGGCCAAGGGCTACTACTTCCCCGAGCTCATCCACAGCGATATCACCGTGACCAATTTTCGCGGCATATTCAACGACCACATCTCCGCCCATATCATGGCTTTCGTAATGGTGCTCTCGCGCGGCATGCACCTCTATTTCCGCGATCAGTTCGCAGGCCACTGGCGCAAGGGGGGCGAAGCGAGTCCCTCGACCTACCTGCCCGAATCCACCGCGCTGATCATCGGCGTCGGCGGCATCGGCGGCGAGACCGCCCGCCAGTGCAAAAATTGGGGCATGACCACCATCGGCGTCGACCCCCGCGTCGAATCCGCCCCCGCAGGTGTCGACGAACTCCACCGCCCCAACGCGCTCGACCGACTGCTGCCGCAAGCCGACTTCGTTATCCTCACCGCGCCGCAGACGCCCAATACCGAAGGCCTCTTCACCAGCGCCAAATTCGAACAGATGCAGGACAGCGCCTACTTCATCAATATCGGCCGCGGCTCCAACGTCAAACTGGCCGACCTCGACCAGGCCCTGCGCGAGGGCCAGATCGCCGGTGCGGCGCTGGACGTCTTCGCAGAAGAGCCGCTGCCCGAGGATCATCCGCTGTGGACGGCGCCCAACTTCCTGATGACCCCGCACGTCGCCGCGTCGGGACCCTATCTGGAGGATCGGCGGCGGGATTTGCTGGTGGATAATTGTCGGCGTTTCGCCAATGGCGAGAAACTGGTGAATATCGTCGACAAGGAAAATTGGTTTTAGGGAGCTAGCCAGACCGCTGCCGCAACCCTCTCGCAACCTGGACCGCGACCAGAGCCATATCCGCCAGCTACCAGCAGAGCGAGGATCGTCAACCAGTGCGGGGGGATGGCGGCGAGGATCTCTTGCAAGTTGTAATTGTCAGCAGTGATGATCGTTCTGAACGCAGCTAGACAGATGCCCGCAACCAGCACGAGGCCAGCCATAACCACGGCGATTAAATTCCACAATTTCATGCGCGCAATCCCCCCCCTGCTAAGCCAGCGGCGAGCGCCGCGAATGCCTGGTCGATGAAATAGCGGAAATCGTCCCCGATCGTCTGCGCGGTGATATCTTTGCAGTCGTAGGGTTTGAGAGCCGCGGCCATCGCGGCGAGATCGGTTCGCGCGAATAGGTATCGGAAACTAC
>JAYYUU010000262.1:0-6974 GCA_036343835.1 Candidatus Latescibacterota bacterium
AACGCCCGGCTCCACGCCAAGTCCCTGGAACAGATCTTTATCGAAAACCGCGTCTACAAGGCCATCGAAGACCAGACCACCACCAAAAAGGTCGCCGAGGCCATCCGCGCGGGGCTTATGCCCTTTGTCACCCAACTCAAACAAGAAATCACCGACGACGATATCGAGACCCTGCTCAAGATCCCGATCCGCCGCATTTCCCTCTACGACATCAACCGCGCCAAAAAAGAGAGGAAGGAGATCCGCGGCCGTTTGCGCGAGATCAAGGGCCACTTGGCCGGAATCATCCCCTACACCATCGCCTTCGTCCAGGGCCTGGTCGACAAATATCGTAAGCAATTCCCGCGCCGCACCGAGGTCTTGTCGCTCGACAGGGTCGACGCCCGCGACGCCGCCAACCGCGATCTCAAGCTGCGCTACGACAAGAAAAGCGGCTACCTAGGCCACCAGGTCAACGGCAACGCGCTCTTCGACGTCTCGCTCTACGACCGCGTGCTCGCCATCCGCAAGGACGGCTCCTACTCGGTAGTCGACGCCCCCGACAAGCTCTTTGTCGGCAAGGGCATGCTCCACTGCGGCTTCGTCGACAAGGACCAGGTCTTCAACGTCATCTACAAGGACAAGACTGGCGCCACCTATATCAAGCGCTGCATCGTCGACAAGTTTATCCTCGGCCGCAATTACGAGCTGGTCCCCGCCGGCTGCAAGCTGATGAAGCTGACCACCGACTCCGCCAAAAAGATCGCCCTCGACTACAAGCCCAAACCGCGTCTGCGCAAGCTCAATGAGACCTTCCCCATCGACCAGTATCCGGTGCGCGGGTTGCGAGCAGGTGGCATCCGCCTGAGCACCAAGGAGCTGGAGGGCTGCAAGCTGGTGTGATACAAGTCCCAATCCCACTTTAGCTAAAAATAATCAGGTCGTGTATTCCTGGCGTTTTTGGCACACTGAGTGCCGCGGTATATACTATGGTCCACCACTAGCAAACGGACCAATGGGAAAGGACCGCCGCATGTACGCAGGCACCCAATACTTCGGCACCAGCAAAACCGAGATGGAATTCCTCGTCCGCCACGGCGTCACCCACTTTGACGCCACCGTCCCCGACATGGAAGTCGACACCCTCGTCCGCCACCGCGAAGAAGCGGCCCAATACGGGGTCGAGCTGGAAATGGTCCACGTCAAACCGCTAGACCATATCGGCCTGGCCAAAGACCCCGAGCGCAACCGCGATCTCGACGCGCTGTGCCAGTATATCGAAAACGCCGGCAAAGCAGGACTCCGCGGCCTCAACTACAACTTCTGCATTCTGCGCGCCGACGACGGCGGCCTGGTGCAGCGCACGGCGCGGCAATCCGGGCGCGGCGGCACGACCTATAGCTCGTTCCAGCTGGCCGATTACGACAACGACAAGCGCTACGAAGCCGGCGAGGTCAGCCGCGACGAGGCCTTCGAGCGAGCGGCCTATATGCTCAAGCGCATCATTCCCGTCGCCGAGGAGCACAAGGTCCAGATGGCGTGCCATCTCAACGACCCGCCCGCGCCGGTATTAAATGGAGTGGGAAAGTGGAACTGGCCCGTCTTCGAGGGCTTGAAGCGCTTTAGCGAGCTGGTCGACAGCCCCTACCACGGGTTCAATTTCTGTTGTGGGGTCGCGGCGGAGGGCTTGGAGAATCCGGCCGAGGAATTGCCGCCGATCGTCCAGTATTTCGCCGAACGGCAGAAGATCTTCAACATCCACTTCCGCAATATCCGCGGCGGCCTGCACGACTTCTGCGAGACCTGGCCCGACGAGGGCGATGTCAATATGTATCAGATCGCCAAGGTGCTTTACGAGGCCGGCTATCCCTATATGCTGATGCCCGACCACGCACCGGGCCACCCCGAAGACCAAGCCCCCGCCGGCGTCACCAGCCGCGTCAACCAGGCCTGGGCGTTTAAGTTAGGCTATATCATAGCCTTAATCCAGGCGCTGGAACACGAATATCCGCGCCCGGCCTGATCGCTATTCAAGTTCGGCCAACCACGCCCGCATCGCTCGCTGGCAGCAAAAACCGACGACTCCAACATGTCCGAAGAACAAAAGACCACTGCAGCGGGCTTGCGCATCTCGGTGCGCGAGGCGCCCGAGTGGACAGCGCTTTTCAAGCGCGAGGAAAGGTGGACCGGTGGCGACGGCATCTACGCCATACCCCTTTCGGGGCACGAAGGCCCCGGACAAGCCGATGCGACGCGACACGTCTTCGTCTTCGGCGACACCTTTATCGGCCGCGTCGATCCCGAGACGGCGCAGCGTCGCGACTTCGCGATGGTCTACAACACCCTGGCACTGCTCGATGGCAATAAGCCCGACCCGGCGCAGCTGCGCTTCATCTGGGGCCAAAATGGCGACGGCAGCGCAACGGCTATCTTCCCGCCCTCGACGGCGAAATCTGCGGGCGCGGGAGAATGCTGGTACTGGCTGCAAGACGGGCTGGTAATCGACGGCCACATGTACCTAATGCCGATGCTGGTCAGGAGCGATCCGGACGGCCCGCCCGGTTTCCAATTCCGGGACTTCGGCGTCTGCCTGATCAAAATTCCCCTGGCCGCGGACGATCTCGACCTGTCTAATCACCAGCAGCGCGACACGCCCTTCTTCCACGTCAACGCCGCGCGCAAACTGTATTTCGGCGCGGCCTTTATGCCGCATACCACCACCGCCGGCGCACCCGAGCCCGACGGCTACATCTACGTCTACGGGCGTTACCAAGGTGCGGGGGACAACGAGATCAAACTGGCGGTAGCCCGCGTGCCGGAAGGCGTGTTCGAGGATTTCGACCAGTTGCGCTTCTGGGACGGCGCGGCGTGGAGTACCGATATCGCCGCCACCACACCCTGGGCCGGGGCGGTGCCGAGCTCAGCGTGACGCCCGTGGTCGCAGGGCCGTTAAAGGGCAAATACCTGCTGGTGTCGATGCACGTCGAACGCGAGCTCTACATCCGCATCGGCGAGAGCCCGGTCGGCCCCTGCGGACCAAGAATCGACATCTATCACACCCAGGAGCCCGACGCCGGGCAGGAAATCTACACCTACAACGCCAAAGCGCACCCCAGCCTGTCGCCGACGGGAGAATGGCTGATTTCGTATAATGTCAACTCGCGCGATTGGGATAGCCTGATCGACAATGGGGATATTTACCGACCGCGATTTTTGTGGGTCCGCTTCGAAGCGGAGTAAGTCGTGCATCGTCAACCGCGCGACCGATACGGCCACCTATGTCGAGCCCAATATCTGGGTAGAGCACCGATGCGCGCGCTAATCGCACCACTCATCGCGCTCTGCACCACGTACTGGACGGGCTGCGCGTCCATCGCACCCATCGAAGCAAGCGACGCACTGACGCGATTAGTCGGCGGAGGGCACCGTCCCATCGACACCGCCCGTATCGACTTCCCGCTGCTGGCCGCGGCCAGTGGCAACAGCTCTTGTTAAGCGTCCTGGCCATCCGCGACTTCTGCGCCGCCCGCGACATCGCCTTCATCCTCGCGACCTATCCCTGGGGCCACCAGGTCAACGCGCGCGAATGGATGCCCGGACGGCTTGCCTTCGTGCCGGAGGACGCCGTTATTTCTGATCGGAGCTTGGAGCAAATTCGCCGCTTTGCGGCGCAAAACGGCATCGAACTACTCGATCTCTTCCCCGCTTTCCGCGCCTACGCCGGCGAGGCTCCACTGTACTACCCGTTCGATATGCACTGGACACCCGCCGGGCATCAGCTCTTTACCCACCAGTTACAGCAACTTATCGCAAACCGACTTTAACTCCAGGAGCAATATCCCCTATGACCGCCACCCCGCTAACGATGGATTGGGACCTCACCAGCTATTTCGCCGCCTTTGACAACCCCGATATGCAGCAATTCAAAGCAGCGCTGCAGGCCGATACCGCCGCCTTGCGCCAGCGCGCCGGCGAATTGGCGCCACTGGCAACCGACAACGCCGACGCCTGGGAGGCGATCTTCCTCGCCACCGAGGAGCTAATCGGCCGGCTCTCCCACTTGGGCTCCTATCTCGGCTGCCTCACCTCCGCCGACGCCCGCAACGAAGACTACGCCCGCGCCGAAGCCGCCTACGCCCTGCTCGACGCCGAGCACGAAAAACTCGATGTCGAGCTCCTGCGCGCGCTCAAAGACGCCAGCGACGAAATCTTCGCCG
Organism: Candidatus Latescibacterota bacterium; assembly: GCA_036343835.1. GTDB lineage: Bacteria > Latescibacterota > UBA2968 > UBA8231 > UBA8231. The sequence goes on from JAYYUU010000262.1 coordinate 4,197, forward strand.
CCTTCTGCCAGCGCCCCGCCCTCGCCGACTGCAACCACTTCCTCCGCCGTCAGCGCGAAGACGCTCAGCGCACCATGAGCCCGGAGAAGGAAATGCTCTCCGCCGACCTCGGCGTCGACGGCCTCCACGCCTGGGGCCGACTCTACGACTCGATTTCCGGCAAGCTCGAATTCGACATGAAGTATCCCGACGGTCGCAGCGAGCGCCGCCCGATCTCGCAGCGCCGCGCCCTAATGGAAGATCCCGACCGCCAGGTCCGCAAAGCCGCCTTCGACGGAGGCAACCAGGCCTGGGCCAGCATGGATGACGTCGCCTGTGCCACGCTCAACGCCATCTCGGGCACGCGACTGACCCTCAACAAGCATCGCGGCGTCGATCACTTCCTCGACATCGCCCTCTTCCAATCGTCGGTTACGCACCAGACCATCGACGCGATGTTCGAAGCCATCACCGACCAGATCGAGCTGCCCCGACGCATCCTCGCGCTCAAGGCCAAACTCATGGGCACCGAGGGCATCGCCTGGTACGACCTCGGCGCCCCGCTGCCGCTTGCCGATCAATCGCAGCTCTCCTGGGCGGATGGCAAAGACCTCGTCGCCCGCTCCTTTTCGGCGGCCTATCCCCAATTGGGTGAATTCCTTGGCCAGGTCTACGACCGCGACTGGATCGATTACGCCCCCCGCTCCGGCAAACGCCCCGGCGCCTTCTGCACCGGCTCGCTGCTAACCCGCGAATCCCGCGTCTATATGACCTACAACGACACCCTCGGCGACGTCCGCACCTTAGCCCACGAGGTCGGCCACGCCTTCCACAGCTATATTATGCGCGACCTCCGCACCTACGCCCATTTCTACCCGATGACCCTCGCCGAGTCGGCCTCGACCTTCGGCGAAATGATCCTCACCGAGGGCATCCTCGCCGACCCCTCCTTCAGCCCGGCGCAAAAAGCCAGCGCCCTCGACCAGGAGATCGGCCACGGCGCGATCTTCCTCCTCGATATCCCGGTGCGCTACCAGTTCGAAAAAAAGTTCTACGAAGAGCGCGCCCATGGCGAACTCGGCGTCAGTCGCCTCAATGAATTAATGGTCGAAACCCAGCGCGAAGTCTTCGGCGACGCCTTAGCACCAGGCGACGAAGACCCCTACTTCTGGGCTTCAAAACTCCACTTCTACATCACCGGCGTAACCTTCTACAACTTCCCCTACACCTTCGGCTTCCTGCTCAGCCGCGGCCTATTTTCCATGTTCAAACAAGAGGGCGCCGCCTTCCTCCCCCGCTACGAAGAATTCCTCCGCCTCACCGGCAGCGACACCGCCGAAGGCGTGGCAAAAAGGGCTCTCGGCCGCAACCTACAAGATCCCCAATTCTGGACCGAAGCCATCCAAACCCTGGAGGTCCCACTGGCCGAGTTAGAGAAATTACTTCCGGAAGTAATACCCAATAGCTAACCCGCTTTTGCCTTCTATTTTACGACTGATGCTGCGTGCGGATGGTCAGGTCGAGGGAGGCCTCTACGCGCATTGCGCAGCAATGCTAGCGCAGGAGCGAGGGGGATTCCCTTGTCCTCCCCGTCCACAGCTGTCAAAGGAGCCCGCCATGCCCCTCCTACTCATCCTATTCCTCCTACTCCTCACCATTACCTCTGCCATCGCCTCCGACAACCCACCAGCCCAAGGCTTCAACGCCACCGACTCCGACCCCCAAGCCATTGCCTTAGCCGACGCAGCCATGGCCGCGATGGGTGGTCGCGCCAATTGGGACGCCACCCGCTATATCACCTGGCGCTTCTTCGGCTTCCGCCGCCACATCTGGGACAAGCACACCGGCGACCTCCGCTTCGAACAGGGCGACCTAACCGTGCTGATGAACATCCACAGCAAAAAAGGCCGCGCCTTCGCCGCCGGCGTCGAGATCAGCGATCCCGACACCCTAGCGGCCAAACTCCAACACGGCTACCGCGCCTGGATCAACGATTCCTACTGGCTGGTCATGCCCTACAAACTCAAGGACACCGGCGTCACCCTGCGCTACCGCGGCCCCGAACCCACCCAGGACGGCCGCCCCGCCGAGGCCCTCGAACTCACCTTCAAAGACGTCGGCGTCACCCCGCAAAACAAATACGCAGTGTGGGTCGATAAGGAGTCGCAACTGGTCAGCCAATGGGCCTTCTATCGCGAGGCCACCGATGCCGAGCCGGGCTTTACCGGCCCCTGGACCAACTGGTAGCGCCACGGCGCAATTCTCCTATCCGACGGCCGCGGCGAACGCCAGCACACCGGCGTCGCGGTCTTCGCCGAGTTGCCGCGTTCGGTTTTTGAAAGTCCCGCACCCGCCGAGCTGCCTTTGCCCGCCGAGTAAAGATAGACCCGCTTCGCGCCGATATAATCAATAGACGCCTCATTCTCCTCGAAGTGATCGGTGCAGATCATACAAATAGACGGCAACCAACATATCCCCCAGCCCGGCTGGAAAGGCCCCGCTTTCGCAGCGTCTTCCGAACAGCAGCAAGACCGTTCTGCACCCGGTATCGAGTCTGCTCAGACCGACACCTTCGAGCTAAGCCGGCCCAGCATCCAAACCATCGTCGCGACCCTGGACGCCTCCCTGGCCATGGAATTGCCCTTTCAGCCAAGCAGGACGCCCCTGACCCCGCAAGAGTCTGCGGAAACCGCAACGCCCACTGCAGCAAACCCAGAGCCACCGGTTAGCGCACCGGCCAGTGCTGAAGCGACTTGCAGCAGGGGAAATCCCAGTAGATACAGAAGAGACCGAGGGTGC
>JAYYUU010000263.1:0-5991 GCA_036343835.1 Candidatus Latescibacterota bacterium
GATGGGGTGGACGGGACGCTACGGGTCGGCTTGGGAGGGATCTTATCTGGTGAATGTCAAAAACGGCGAAACCGTGGTTGGTGGAGGGACCAATATCGAAGGATATATAAGCATGGCAGCTTATAGCTCATGGGGCCACCGGCATATCGAGGCTGCGGCGGCGCTGTTGCCAGCCCCACTTATCGCTACCGGAAATCAGCGGCACGAGGTGCTCGGGGGTTTGCGCGACGAATTCGGCGCTGGGCTCCTGGCCATTCCAGGCCTGGAACATCGGCGGGGTGTAGCCGCCGATGACAATGACCCGCTCGCGGTCGGAGCAGATCTGTCCGGTGGCGTGGATCAGCGCCTCGCCGAAGAGCAGGGTCGAGCCAGCGGGGGCGATGACCTGGTGGATCAGCGCGGGGTCGTCAAAGGCGGCAGCGATAATCGCCTCGCGATCGCCTTTGACCTTGTGGCTGCCGGCGACGACCACGGTGCCGCCGTCGTCGGGCCCCAGTTCGGTGAGATTGGTCAGGGTTTTGACGAAGGTGCAGTGGTAGAGCCCGTTTTCGACATAGGTGCCCACGTCGGGGGCGGTGCCGGTGTGGAAGCCGTAGCGCGGTGGCGCGGCGAGATCGGCCTCGGGGTCGCGCTGGTTGACGACGGCCTCCGACTCTTCCAAGCGCACGCTGCCGCCGACCAATTCCTCGGCCATGCCGACCAGTCGCGGGTGGGTCAAATAGTCGAAGATGGCGGGGTCGGCTTCGAGGATATGAGCAAAGTGCAGGTGGTGTGGCTTATGGGCGGAGAGGCGGCAGTTGCGGACGTAGTCTTTGGCGGGATCATTGGTGGCGAGCAGGTCGCGCTTGAGGCGGAGCATGGCCTCGTGCAGGCGGCCGTTTTCGTCTGTGGTGAGGGTGTTTTCGATAACGACGTAGCCGTAGACGTCGAGGTGGTAGCGCTGGGCGGGAGTCAGCGCGGGGAAGGGACGAGTGAATTCGGTGTTGGGCATGACGTGGCCTTTTGGCGGTTGGAGCGATGAATATAAGGAGGGAGGATTGGGAGGACCAGCGGGGTGGTGGTCGCTGTCGGTCACCCTCCCCGCAGCGTGAGACGCCCCCCACGTATCGCGGTATCAGCGTCCGAAGATGATTTTCTCGCGGGTGAAGAGTTGCGCGGTGATCCAGACGGCCAAAAGACCCAGCACCAGCGAGGTAAAGGTGGAGATCAGGAAGGGGAAAATAGAGCCCGTCTCGCCGCCGAGGACCTCGGTGAGTAATACCTGCTGGCTCAGGACCGGGATGGGGGCCATACACCACTCGTTGTTGAGCGAGAACAGGATGGCGGCGATCGAGGGTACCATCGGCACGATGATCAGCAGCGAGACATAGGTCTGGGCTTCTTTGAAGGAGCGGGCGAAGGTCGAAACCAGCAGCTGCATTCCCGCGGCGAAGAAGGCCAGGGGTAGCGCGGTGAGGAGCACGCCGGCGACAACCGGGATGCTGAGATCCAGGCTGACTCCCAGTTCCTGCAGCGAGACGCGTTGCAGGGCGAAGGTCAGACTGCCCAGGGTCAGGGCGATGCCGAAACCCGAAAATGCGACGGTGGCCAGCCACTTGCCCATAACCAGCGCGGGACGGGCGATCGGGTTGATTAATAGCGGTTCGAACGACGCGCGCTCGCGCTCGCCGGCGGTGGAGTCGATGGCGAGGTTCATCCCGGCCATAAAGGCGGCCATGATGACGGAGAGGGGGATGAAGATCATAAAGTGCGCCGCCTTCTCGCGGGCGCTGGCCACGTCGACGTCCTCGATCTTTACGGGGCGGCCGATCTGTGGACTGATGCCGCGGGCGATCAGGCGCAGGGAGCCGAGGTTGCGGCTGTAACTTTCGACCAGCCCCCGCGCCCGGTGGATGGCGTGACCGGCGTCCTTTTTGGTGCCGTCGTAGACCAGCTCTATTTCGGCGGTGCGCCCCTTGGCGAAGTTTGCGGTGAAGTCCTCGGGCACGACGAAGACGAAATCGAGGTCGCCGTCGCGCACGGCGGCTTCGGGGTCTTCGGGCCCGGCGCCGACGCCAAAGCCGCTGCGCTCGATCCAGTCGACTATATCGGGGGCGCGTTCGGCACCGACGATGGGAATCTCGATATCCATCGACTCGCGCTGGCGCTCGGCCTGGAGGTTGATCATAAAGGTGACCATCATCGGCCCCAATAGCGGAAAGATCAGGGTCGAGACCACCGAGCGGCGGTCGCGGAGCCCGTCGATCAGCTCTTTGCGCAGCACGGCGAGGATCTGGTTCATGGCGCGACCTCGTCGAGACCGGTGAGCGCGACGAAGGCGTCTTCGAGATTGTCCTGGCCGGATTGGTCGCGCAGTTCGCCGGGGGTGCCCGAGGCGACGATGCGGCCGGTGGAGATGATGATGATCCGGTCGCAGAGGGCGGAGACTTCCTGCATGATATGGCTGGAGAATAACACGCACTTGCCCTCTGCGCGCATGCGGCGGATTAGGCCGCGCATCGCGCGGGTGGCCATTACGTCGAGGCCATTGGTCGGCTCGTCGAGGATCACATTGGCCGGATCGTGGACCAGGGCGCGGCCCAGCGCGGTCTTGACCCGTTCGCCCTGGGAGAAGCCCTCGGTACGGCGGTCGATGATCGCGCCCATGTCGAGCAAGGCCACCAACTCGTCGATGCGGGCATCGAGATCGGCACCGCTCTGCTGGTGCAGCTGGCCGAAATAGCGCAGGTGTTCGCGGGGGGTCAGGCGCGGATTAGAGCCCGCGCGAGTCGGGGAGGATGCCCATCTTGGCCTGGGCGGCCTGTGGGTCGGAGGCGACTGCGGCGCCGTCGACTTCGATGCGGCCCCCATCGGGGCGCATCAGGCCGTAGAGCATGCGCAGGGTGGTGGTCTTGCCGGCGCCATTGGGACCGAGCAGGCCGGTGACTTGGCCGTCGGGTGCCGCAAAGCTGATGCCGTCGACGGCGGCGACCTCGCCGAAGTGTTTGTGCAAATCCTCGACGAGAATCACGGTGCGTCTTCCCCTGCTTGCGGCTCGGGACCGAGATAGGAGGTGAAGAAGGCGGGGCGCTGCAGCTTATCGACGCAGGTTGCGTCGAGCTCGGTGGCATCGGCGGCGGCGATAAACTGCGCCATCAGCTTGGGGACGCAGCCGTAGTTGGTGCCGTGGCCGACGCCGGGCACGACGATGTGGCGCGCATTGGGCAGATGGCGGCTGACTTCCTCGCCCCAGCGCGGTGGGGTCACCGGGTCGAAGTCGCCCGAGAGGACCAGTACCGGATGGTCGGTGGCGACGGGGTCGTGGTAGTTGGCGGGCAGTTCGCCCTGGGGCCAGAAGCCGCAGACGCGGGACATGAGATCCAGGGGAAAGACGCCGACGAAGTTGTCGCTGTGGGCCCCGCGTTCAGCGTCGGTGATAAAGGGCAGGTCCTCGCTGCAGACAACCGAGTAGAACATGCCATAGCTCATTTTGTCCGAGATATCGCTCCACGGCTCGGCCAGGGCCACGAGCGGGCCGTAGTCCCCGGCATAGGCGCGGTCGATGACCAGGGGCAGCAGGGCGGCGAGTTCGGCTTTGTAGAGGGCGTTGCGCACGACCCCGGAGATGCCTTCCCAATAGACGGGCAGTTCGCGCTCTTCGCCGGTGCGCGGGTCCTGGAAGCGGGCTAGCTCCGGCCCGACGACGACTCCTCGTACCAGGTGGATCGCTCTCGGGTCGCGTTTGAGACGGGTCATCAGCGAGTCGAATTTGGCGCCGATATCGCCATAGGCCTCGGCGCAATGGGCGTCGGCGGCGCAGGCGTCCCACAGCAGGTCGAGCGCGCGCTGGCCGTCGTCGCCCATGTAGAGCGGCAGTTTGAGTCCGGGTGGGGCGAGGCCGTCGACGATGACTGCGCGGGTGTGATCGGGATGGCGGCGCATATAGACCAGGGCGGCGCGGGTGCCGTAGGAGCTGCCCCAGAGGTTGATCTGCTGATAACCAAGTGCGGCGCGGACCTCGTCGATATCGTCCATGGCGATCGGCGTGGTGTAGAGGCGGGTGTCGGCTTCGTAGCCGTCGAGGCATTGTTTGAGTTGGTCGATGGACCAGTCGATGGCCTCGGGCAAAAAGAGCAGGCTGTCGGGCTCGTCGGACTTGCAATCGAGCGGACCGGATTCGCCGGTGCCGCGCTGGTCGACGAGGACGATATCGCGCTCCTGACGAATGCGGCGCAGCGGGCCGTCGGCCATGGAGGCCAGGTCGGTGGAGGCGCCACCGGGGCCGCCGTTGAAGGCGAATAGCGGGTCGGGTTGGGGGTTGCGGCTGAGGGCGGGGATGACGGCGATATTGAGCGAGATGGTGCGCCCGGTGCCGGCGGCGCGGTCTTCGAAGACTTCGAGCGTGCCGCACTCGGCGCCGGAGGCGGAGATCTCGCTCGGGCAGGGTTGCAGCTCGATGCGGGGCGCGGCCGAGGTGGAATTGACGAAGAGCAATCCGAGGGCGAGGAGATAGCAGATGGATATCGGCATGGCGAGTAAGTATAGAACGACAGGCGGACTTTGCAAATTCAAATTCCAGTAATGTGCGCGGAAGGACTCGATGGCGCATGGGGGTCCGCAAGATCTGATAGGGAAAGCAGTGGCGCAGGTCGGCGAGATCAAAGCACTGGAGCAGCCTGTCGGCAAGGTCCAAAAGCAGGCAAAAATAAGCGCGCGAGTAGGCGATTATACGCGATACTCTCCGGTTGCCGGCGGGTGAAATTTTAAGTTTGTAAATAAGTACACTATTCAGTACATTTAGTTGTACTTCTTCCTCCGTATCGGCAAACAAAGAGAGTTATCAATAGTTTAGCAAGTTAGGTACCCTATATTTGGGACATCATCCGAACAGGCACTAAATTGTGTATGGCTTATATGTACGTAATTAAGTACTAGAAAAGGTACAAGAGAGAAGATATGATCCAATCCATGCCCATCGCCCAGGTCCGCAAAGATCTAAGCCAACTCCCCGATGTATTCGCCGCCGAGCCCCAGCCCAGCGCCCTGGCCGTAACCCGCCGCGGTCAACCCGTATTGGCGCTGATGCCCTGGGCGCTCTACCAGGGCATTGCCGAAACCTTAGAGGTGCTTGGCGACGAGGTGTTGCGCGAAGCGCTACGCGCGGGCATCGGGCAGATCGCAGCGGGCGAGGGTGCCGCATGGGAGGCGGCCGAGTGACCTATCGCGTCGTGGTGGCACAGCGCGCCTTAGAGACGCTCGATGGTGTGCTAAATCGGCGGCTCAGCGACCAGTTGACCGAGCATCTCACTGGTCTGGGAGTCGATCCTGAGGAGCAGGGCTGGCCTCTGGCCGGCGAGTTGGGGGGGTATCGTTGTCTGCGCCCGGTCGGTGGCTGGTTCCGCATCGTCTACCGGGTGGTTTCCACGACGGTCGAAGTGGTACTCGTATCGGTGGGGCAAGCCCGGCCGACCGAAGTGCGCGACGTGCGGGTGTTGGCGCGCACGCTCTTTAGCGAGCGATTGTTGCAGCGGTCTGAGCAATAGAGCGCCCGCGCGGCGGTCGGCCATCTAACGCATATCACCTTGCTCCAAGCCCATGCCCTTGGCAAAGGAATTCCACCATCGTTGGGAATGATGCCCTGGCACTTTTTTGCAGGCCACCCGGAGCGGCTTGCTCCAATTCGAGTGGGATTTGCTCGGTTCGTTGTGCCGCGGCGCCAAGGCGACGAGTTCCTCGCGTACTGGCATTGCGCCCCAGGTCCACTGCGATACCTGCAATATCGACTTCGAGGTCAACTTCGACCGTTCAGTGGAACTTTGCCATTACCCTCAACGGCCAACTCGATTATTTCGGCTCGACGGCGAATATCGCCGCGCGGTTCGAAGGCTTGTCGCAAGGGGGGGGATGTGGTGGCTTCGGCGGCGGTGCACGACGACCCGGAGGTCGCCGATTTTCTCAGCGCGCACTCCGCTGATATCGAAATCGAAAAACTCGATATGACGCTCAAGGGCT
>JAYYUU010000264.1:0-7629 GCA_036343835.1 Candidatus Latescibacterota bacterium
CCAGCCCGACCAGATGGTGACCGTGGAAATTATCCGAGGAGAGACGCACGACTTGGGCACGCGGGTCGTAGTGATCCGAAAGCGACCCCCCCGTCTCCTCAACGGCCACGTCGTAAATGCCCTGCTCGCGCAGGATCCGCCGCGCCGTCTCGGCGCCCGAAAACCGTGCGGTGGACGCCACCTGGCTATACTTTTTAAAGGCGCTGCGAACCCGTATCTGCGCCCAACCGACCAGAATCATCGGCAGTATAAAGAACGGACTGAATAGGAAAGACATTATTTAAACTCCTTGTTTTACCCATTTATTGGACGCAATAACACCGCCCTGGGTTTCTGCAAGAATTATACGAAAGAGCCGGACGATCGCAAGGTCCAAATGCGCTAGGCCTAAGAGCCATCCTCGGCGGGCAACGCCAGCGAGGGCGGCACCACCACCCCGGCGGAGACGATCATCTTCAGCGCCTCCTCGACACCCAGATCGGTGGGGCGCAACTGCTCGGGGGGCACGATCAGCATAAAGCCGGTGGTGGGATTGGGCGCGGTGGGCACGAAAATGCTGTGCGCCGGTGTTTCCTCCTCTGCGCGCGGCACATCGCCGGCCTGAAAACCCAAAGTCCACAGCCCCGTGCGTGGATACTCGACGAGGATCACCCGCTCAAAACCGGCTTTTTCCGGCGAAGTCATCGACTCCATCAACTGTCGCACCGGCGCGTAGATCGTGCGCACCAGCGGCAGGCCCTCGAGCGCCTCCCGGGCATTGTGCAACAGGCGGCGACCGACCACATTCGCGGCCAGCCCGCCGACGATCCACAGGATGATAAAGGTCAGCACAAAACCCAGACCGGGGATGTGGAAATCGGGATAACCCAGCCCTTCGGCCGTCTCGCGGATCAGCGGCCGCGAAAAACCGTCGCCCAATTAAAGAGAATTTTGAGCACCCAGCCGGTGACCCACAGCGGCGCAATAACCGTCAGACCGGCCATCACCGTGCGCCTGAGCCGCTGCCACCAGTTGGGCTGCTTTCTTTCGCTCATCGCTTCCATCTGCTCGTCCATCATTAAAATTGTCCAATACACACTCGGCGCTGGTGAATATCCAATCGGCACCAATCAGTGTCAACGCACCCGGCCCGCCTTGCCCACCCCCCCACATCTCCGTATCATCACGCCCAAGCATTGGACACCCCTCGGCCGCGAGCTCTTCCTCAACCGGGACAGCTGCAAAATCAACCTGCTGCGCTACGACAAAGCGGGTCTAGCCATAGACTTCGGCACCGGCGCCTGGCTCGACCACCTCGACGAGTTAGGCATTAGCCGCGTCGAACACGTGGTGCTGACCCACGCCCACCGCGACCAGCTCTGCGGCCTCTATCGCGGCCGTCGCCCCGCTTGTCCCATCCACGCCCCCGCCGGTGACCGCGCCCTGTGCGAAACGGACGCGCTGCGCGACTTCTGGACCCACTACCAGCAGAATGGCTGCCCGCCCAACTATGCCGCGCCCCGCTTGCCCCTATCCGCCATTGCCTTCGACCTCAGCGCCGACTCCGAAACGCCCATCGGCCCGGCACGCTTCTGCGCCATCGCCACCCCCGGTCACACCGCCGATGCCCTCAGCTATATCGTCGAATGGCAGGGTCGCCAGTTGGCCTTTTGCGGCGACGCGGTCCACGCCGGCGGCACCCTGCACCAACCCTATCATTTGGAATGGGATCACTGGACTCCAGCGGGCGCTTTAGCCGCCTGGTACGGCCTCGAACGCCTGGGCTACTGCCATTTCGATCAACTGCTGCCCTCACATGGCCCGCCCATCCTTAAGCGCCCCCGGCAGAGCGTCCAGCGCACCCAGCACAACCTGATGGCCTTTATTCGCGCCAAGGGCTCGGTCTGCGCCGGCGAGCAAAATCGCTGGCTCGACACCGCGCCGCTGGCCGGCGGCGCGCACCGCATCCTGCCCGACCTCTACCAATTTGGTGGCAATAGCTATCTGCTGGTCAGCGCCAAGGCCGGCGGTTTGGTCATCGACCCGCAGCGGCCCGATATCCATCTGCTCAAACCCCTGCTGCGCGAAATCGGACTGAGCGCAGTCGCCGCGACGACCGCGACCCACTACCACTGCGACCACTGCGATGCGCTCGACCAACTGCGCCAGGAGTACGGCGCAGCCGTCTGGCTCCACCCGCTCGTCGCCGAGCCCCTAGCCGACCGCGACCGCTACGACGTGCCCTGGCTGCCCCCCGAGTCGATTCGACCCAATCGCCTGCTGCCCGAGGCGGGCATCTTCCGCTTCGGCGAGTATCGCTTCGCCATCCGTCCCTTTCCCGGCCAGACCTGGTGGCACTGCGCCTTCGACACCCGAATCGCCGGGCGCCACGTCCTCTTTTCCGGCGACAACTTCCAGCCCCCCACCCGCTGGAATGGCACCGGCGGCTTCTGCGCCTTTAATGGCAGCCGCTTCCAAGAGGGCTTCGCCCGCTCGGCAAAAACCGCCCTCGACCTCGCTCCCGACATCATCTGCAACGGCCACCGCATCGTCTACCGCTTCGCACCCTCCCACTACCGCCGCATCCTGCGCTGGAGCGCAAGCGCCGCCCGCGCCGTGCGCGCCCTCTGCCCTGCATCGGACTCCGATTACGACTGCCGGCTCTTTTGCTTCGAGCCCTTCATCAGCAAAGCCCGCCCCGGCGGCCAAATCGCGCTCAAAGTCGTCTGTCATAACCGCACCGATAAAACTCGTGCGCTCACAGTCGACATTGCCGCTGCAAAGGGCTGGCGCACCACACTCCCCAGACGCCGCACCAAAATCCCCCCCCACCAGCGCCGCGCCCTCTCGCTGACCGTGCGCATCCCCCGGCGCGCCACCCCCGGCCGCCAGCTCATCGCCGCCGACTGCACCCTCGACGGCCAGCTTATGGCCGAGGCTTGCGTCGCCATCGTCGACCTATCATGAGGAGGTTTCTTGAAATTCATCGTCGCCGTAGACTGCGAGGGCGTCGCCTGTGCCGTCGGCTCGCCCGGCGCCTCGCTCAACGAATCCCGCGATCTCGAATTCGCCAAGCTCCAGGCCACCCGCGAAGCCGACGCTTGCGCCAAAGGCTTCTTCGACGCCGGCGCCGAGCAGGTCATCGTCTGGGACAACCACAATGGCAGCCTCAACCTCGACTACGACCTCCTCGACGAGCGCTGCGACATCGCCCTCGGGGTCGGTTTCGCCCACCGCTTTCCCGGACTAGATCCCAGCTTTACGGGAGTCGCCTTTATCGGCTATCACGCCATGGACAACACCGTGGACGCCGTCATGTGCCACACCTTCAGCTCGGCAACCTACCAGTATATGAAGGTCAACGGCACCGAAGTCGGCGAGATGGGCATCGACGCAGCCGTGGCCGGCTCTTTTGACGTGCCGGTGGTCTTCGTCGCCAGCGACGACAAGGGCACCGTCGAAGCCGGACGCTTCTGCCAAAATGTCGAGACCGTCACCACCAAAGACGCCCTCGGCTGGAACGCCGCCATCAGCAAACACCCCCAGCGCGCCAGCGCCGAGATCCGTGCCGGGGCCCGCGCCGCCGCAGAGCGCTTAGACGACTTCGCGCCCTTCCGTTTTACAGCGCCCCTGACGCTCGAAATCCGCTACAAGCGCATCGAAACCGCCCAGGCCGCCAGCCGCGGGCTCAAAGCCGGCGAGCGCGTCGACCCCTACACCGTGCGCTGGGATCTGGACAGTCTCGCGGATTATTTTTAGGATCTAAGCGCCTCTTGCGCGCGTTGCACCTACCGGAGATCGCTTATGAAAATCCCACTGCACGCCTGCCTGTATTTCCTCCCCCTGCTCGCGGCGGGCTGTGCCACCACGGCAAGCCCCAAGCCACCACCGGTTGAAAAAGCCTTCACGCCCAAACTGGCCAAATTCACCGCGCCCGCCTCGGGCCTGAGCGACGAAGGCAAATGGACCGGTTCCTATGCCGGTGCGGTCGACGTCTATATCGGCGCGGAGGAGCGCTGGCAGCAGAGCCGCCCGATCTCGCTCATCATCCAGCCCGAAGAAGAGGGCGGCCTGCGCCTATTGGGCCACGTGATGCTGACGGCCGGCCGCCGCTCCTTCTTCATCGGCGGCATCCCCGCACCACCGGGCAATACCATCGCCGGCGAATACACCGACGCCAATAGCCTGCTAACCACCCAATACATCTATGCCCTCACCCTCAACGGCTCCCTGATAACCGGCACCGTCAAAACCCAGACCCGCCGCGGCCCCGACAAACCCTTCCACCCCGCCGACGAATGGCGTTTCGATACCGAGCGCCTCACAGGCTTTGAGCCGCGCTAAAAACTAATCATCGCCGCCGGCCAAGCGTCTATCTAGCGCATTCTTCTTAACGTGAGCCCGGGCGATGCACCGCAAAAACCACCGCTATCTCTTTTATTTTTTGCCCTCTCGCTACTTTTGCACCTGCTCTTCGCCTATCTAACGCAGCTGCCGGCCCCCGCGCCTCAACCCCGGTTGTTCTACCGACCCCGCACCACCTTCTTCGATCCCATCCAACCCTTCTACTCGGCCAAACCCTACCAACCCCCCACCGAAATGGAGCGCCTCCCGGCCCCGACACCCACGCTCTCGCCCGAACAAGCCGCCCTCCTCGACATCCCGCTCGCCGCCCCTAGCTCCTGCGCTGCCGCCGCTGCCCGACCTGCCCGATACCATCCTGGTGCCGCAAAAGGGCGAATTCCGCGCCCCCCTCACCGCGCTGCCCGACCTCAACGCCCTCGCCGACTCGGCCCTCGCACAAAAGATCACTGAACGCGAAACCTTCGCCCGGATATATTTCGACGACGCCGACACCACCGACGCCCAATCGCGCCGCAGACGCCGCGCCGAGGCAATCGTCGAGCGCGCCATCCGCGCAATGGGTGGCCGCCAAGCCCTGCTGGCGCTAAAAGAATTCCGCGCCCGGGTCTGGCTCGAAGCCTGGGAACACGTCGAACAACGGCTCTATGAGCGCATCATCCACAATGTCGGTAGCTATCTCTACCCAATCGCCACCTGGCACTATCGCGGCTTCGACTTCTACACCAATAAATCCATCGCGATCAAACCCTCCTTCGACCTAGACAAACCCAATCCCATCTACCTGACCCGCAACCCCGCCATCCGCCGCGATCACTTCTACCGCCTCTTCGAACACCGCTGGCTATTCTTCGACGCGCGCCGCCGCCAACTGCGCCAACAGGGCGAAGTCGCCCGCTGGCACTTCATCGCCCGCTTCCTGGGCCACGGCACAGTCCTCGACTACATCGGCGCCGAATCCTTCGACCGCCGCATGGTCGAAGTAATCCGCGTCGACGACCGCCGCTACGGCCACTACTTCGAAGCCTTCTTCTCGCAAAAAACAGGCCTTTTAGTCGCCACCCGCGAAGGCCTGGTCTCCGCCGAACAACAGCGCTACAACCACCGCTATCAAATGCAACCCCCCGTATGGACCACCACCTACACCAAATACCGCCCGATCCAAAACCTCCTCTTCCCCCACCGCCTAACCCGCTCCGGCCCCTCCTGCCCCCACTGCCTGGGCCAATCCAGACGCAGCAACCGCACGGTCGAAGTCACCATCCAATTACAGATGGCCTTTAACGGGAAAGAACCGATCTTAGAGGTGCCGGATCTGGAGTACTAAACATCACAATCCTATCTTTTTTTTCTTATCTTTTTCTTTATCTTTTTCTTTTGCCACAAAACACAAAGAGCCCGACCACACGAGCTATAACCTATTATGACCACAGCCATCCTCTTAAGCGGCGGCATGGACTCCACCACCCTCCTCTGGCAACTCAAAGCCCAAAACCAACATCCCATCCACGCCATCAGCATCGACTACAACCAACGCCACCGCATCGAACTCACCTGCGCCACCCACTTAGCCCGCGACCTCGCCGTCCACAAAACCATCGCCCTAGACCTTTCAACCATCGGCAACAGCCCCCTCACCGACCCCGCCCTCACCATCCCCATCGCCGATGCCAAACAACAGCTCGACACCGTCGTCCCCTTCCGCAATATGCTCTTGGTCACCCTCGCCGCCGCCTACTGCGAAACCCAGCACATCACCGACCTCTACCTAGCCCCCGTCAAAGACGACTACCCAGCCTATCGCGACTGCCGCCGCCCCTTCTACGACAACCTCGAAAAAAGCCTGCGCCTAGGCGCCACCCGCGACACGCCCTTCGCGCTCCACACCCCCTTCATCAACCAGTGGAAAAGCGCAGTCATCGCCCGCGGCCTCTCACTCGGCGTCCCCTATGCCGAAACCCACACCTGCTACGAGGGCCAGCGTCCCGCCTGTGGCCTGTGCGACGCCTGCGCCGAACGCATCGCCGCCTTCAAAGCCAACGACGCCCGCGACCCCCTCGCCTACGCCATCGACGTCGGCTTTTAACCGCTTGACGCCCGCCCCACCCGACCGCGTTCTTCTATCTCCATGACCACACCACACGACAACCCCTTAGAAGAGCGCCCCGACCACCTGCCCATCTGGCGCGACGACGGGCAAGTCCTGCAAGTCAACGAGATCTTCTACTCCATCGAGGGCGAGGGCCTGCGCGTCGGCCAGCCCACCACCTTCGTGCGCCTGGCCCGCTGCAATTTGCGCTGCCACTTCTGCGACACCGAATTCGACCGCCATACCGAAATGGATCTCGCAGAAATCGTCGCCGAAGTCGCGCGCCACCCGGCCGAGTGGGTGTGCTTCACCGGCGGCGAGCCCCTGGGCCAGCATCTCGCCGCGCTGGCCGGCAAGCTCAAAGCAGATGGCTATCAGCTCCACATCGAAACCAATGGCGTCGTCGCGCCCGACCCCGCGCTCTTGGCGCTGATCGACCACTGGACCGTCTCGCCCAAGGGCTACCCGATAGTCGACGGCTTCGCCCGGATCACCGAGCTCAAATACGTCGTCGGCAAGGCCTTCCGCGAAGACCGCGTCGAGGAAGACCGGGCCGATTACATCTACCTGCAACCCGAATCTTCCGAGCCGCGCTACGTGCAAAAGGCCCTGGAAGTCCTCAGCCGCCACCCGCGCTGGCGGCTCTCCACCCGCGTCCACAAAACCCTGGGTCTACCGTGAAAATAACCGCCGTCGAAGCCCGGCACCTGCGCCTGCCCGAAGTCAGAGAAGTCGCCGACGGCACCCAGGACTGTCTGATCGTCCGCGTCCATACCGACGCGGGCCTCACCGGCCTCGGCGAAGTCGTCTCTTGCTCCTACGTCGCCCGCGCCGTCATCGAAGCCCCGCGCTCGGCCCCCTTCCGCCACGGCCTGAATGAAATAGTCAAAAACCTCGACCCTCTTGACACCCAGACCGCGCAACGGGCCATGATCGAGGGCACCATGTGGTACGGCCCCGGCGGCATCGCCCACCACGCCATCAGCGGTGTCGACATGGCGCTGTGGGATATCAAGGGCCAAGCAGCGGGCAAACCCGTGCGACACTTGCTCAGCGACACGCCCGTCGACCAACTCCCCTGCTACGCCAGCGTGCTGTGGCCGGAAAAACCCGAATTAGTAGCGGAGTCCGCGCACCAGTTCCTCGCCAACGGCTATCGCGCCGTCAAATATGGCTGGGACCCGATGGGCACCGACCCC
>JAYYUU010000265.1:0-6016 GCA_036343835.1 Candidatus Latescibacterota bacterium
GCTGTGGTCCCCTATAGCCAGGCGGTAGACGGCCTCAGCCTGGTCGTCGATGTAGATGTGGTCCCGCAACTCGCTGCCATCGCCGTAGAACCGGAGCCGGGCTCCCGCCAGGGCCGCTGCGACAACGCTAGTCGGGCCGTAGGAACCAGCGTTCCAGCGCCGTATATCTTGCACGGGCGCAGGATTAGCGCGGGGATGGCCTCGACGACGCGCTCGCCGGCGTATTTAGCGGCGCCGTACAGTCCCGCCGGGTCCACGGGAGTCATCTCGCGGATATCGAACTCGGTCTGGCCGTCGCCATACGCTGATAAGGTTCTCAGGTATACGCATTTCCCGACCCGATATTCGGCCAAACACCGCGCGACATTCCCGGCGATCGCCAGATCGGCGGCGAAAGCGTCTAGGTCGTGTGGCAGCCTCCGGGACCGCGCCAGGACCACGAGCACAGTATCCCCATTCACCAGGCGCCCCAAATTCCGCGCCCCACCGGGCGCAACAAGGTCAAGTTCGGCGGAGCTCGGACAGGCCACCGGATGCCCTCGCTGCACCAGCAGGCGGCTCAGGGCCGCTACCACCGATAAGGCAAAATGAGGCCGTCATCACGTACGACTCGGGTGCTGACGTCAAAATCGGCGCCCATCCGCTCGCAGACGCGGCACGAATTCAGCGTTTTGAGCGGATGTTTACTGAAGCAGCCGATCGCGCCGAATGATCCCACGCGCCGGCCGTCGTATTCGGCCAGCACGGCCTGGGCGCAGTCTTCGACCACCTGCACGCCCTTGGCCGCCGCGATTTCGAGTATCGCCCCCATCGCGCACGGGTGGCCCGTCAGGTGGACCGGCATCACGGCTTTGGTGCGCGGCGTTATCGCCGCCGCCAACCGCTCGGGGTCCATATTGTAGTCGTCGCCGACATCGACGAAGACCGGACGCGCGCCCGCTACGGCGATGCTCCACGCCGAGACGACAAAGGAGTTGGGCGCGGCGATCACCTCGTCGCCCGGACCGATGCCCAGGGCCCTCAGGGCCAGGATCAGGGCGTCGGTTCCCGAATTGACCCCCACCGCGTGACTCACGCCGCACAACCGGGCAAATTGCCCTTCGAATTCGGCCACCTGCCGACCGAGAACGAACTGCCCCTCGTCGATAACAGCCCCCACCACCGCGAGCAACTCCTCCTTTATAGGCGCGTGCTGGCGGGCTAGGTCGATATACGGGATGCGCATCGAGGCGGAATCGCTCGTAGTCATGTTCGGGGACGGCCGCACTTAGAAGGGCCCGGTGAAATCTGGGTCGGGGACGTCGAGCAAGGTCGTATCGCCGTCGCGTTCGCGCTCTGCCGGCGGCGCCCCCAGCATCTCCCGCACATTGTCCTCGATATCGGCCGCCCGCGGATAATAAGCGGCCGCCAGCACGTGCGAGGTGGGCGTGGGAATGTCGGGCAGCGCGACCCGCCTGGGACCGCACTTGAGGTGGGCGTGGGCCCGCTCGGCGCAAATGGCTAGTATCTCCGCGCTGAACCCCAGCGTCCGCCAGCCGGTGTCGGCCACCACCAGCCGGCCCGTTTTGGCGACCGACTCGACGAGCAGGTCCGCGTCGATGGGCTTGAGCGACCGGACCTCGACGACTTCCGCCTCGATGCCCGTCCGGCTCAAATCGTCGGCGGCGCGCAGGGCCTCGAGCGTCATATAGGACGTCGCGGCGATGGTCGCGTCGCCGCCCTCGCGCCGCACCGCGGCCTTGTCTAGTGGTACCCGGTACATCTCCTCGGGCACAGGACCGTGGAGGTTATGCAGCCACCGATGTTCGAGGAGGATAACCGGATTGTCGTCTTCCACCGCCGCGATCATCAGGCCCTTAGCGTCGTGGGGCGTGACCGGCATGACGACCTTGAGCCCGGGTATGTGGGCGAAAATGGCCTGCAGGCTCTGCGAGTGTTGCGGCCCCTGCCCCCACCCCCTGCCGATCATCAGCCGGATGACAATAGGCACGCCGCACTGCCCGCCGAACATATAGTGCCATTTGGCAGCGTTGTTGATGATCTGGTCGAGGGCTAGGATTGCGAAGTCCACGCGCTGGTGGGCCATGATCGGCCGCATACCCACCAGCGCCGAGCCGATCGCGACCCCGGTCATGGCGTTTTCGGACGCGGGCATGTCCAATACCCGTTCCGGGCCGTATTTCTCCTCCAGCCCCAGCGTCGTGCCGAAGATTCCCTTGGGGTCGGTCACTCCCAGCCCCATGACATAGACGCCGGCGTCGGCCGCCATGCACTGGTCGGTCGCCTCGCGCACGGCCTGGGTGAAAGTCAGATCCCGGCTCAAAGTCCACCGCTTTCGGCATAGAGGTCGGCGGCCATACTCTCCACCGAGGGAAAGGAGGCTTGCCGCGCATCGGCTAGGGCCGCCTCGATCTCCCGCCCGATTTCCGCCTCTATCCCATCCAGCGCCGCGCCATCTACCACTCCCTGTTCCAACAGCAACGACCGGTAACCCGACACCGGGCATTGGGCCTGCCACGCCAGAAATTCCTCTTCGGTCCGGTAGCCAATGTCGTTGTCGTAATTTGGCCCGCAATGTTCGCGCCAGCGGTAGGTGTCGAATTCAAGGAAAGCCGGTCCGGAACCTGCACGGACCGCGGCCACCGCCTCGCCCGTCATCGCCAGGACCTGTTCGACGTCATTGCCGTCCCCCTTCCCCGCAGCGATGCCGTGGGCTTTAGCCAGCGCGACCCGGTCGCGGTCGGGGTGGAAGCGCACCTCAGGGGGGGAATAAACCGAGTAGAGGTTGTTCTCGCAGACGAAGACTACCGGCAACCGTTTGAGCGCCGCGAAATTGACGCTCTCGGCGAACACCCCCTCCTCGGTAGTGCCCTCTCCGAAAAACGCCACAGTCACCCGATCTTCCCCCTGCAACTGGGAGCCGAAGGCCGTGCCGACCGCGACGGGTAGGCTACTGCCGACGATCGGCGTGGCGCCGAGGAAACCGACACTGCGGTCGACTAGGTGCATCGAGCCGCCCCGACCCCCGCAACACCCCGTCTCCTTGCCGTACAGCTCCCCGAGCATCGCCTTCAGACTGCCGCCCTTGGCCAGATAATGGGCGTGGGCGCGGTGCGTGCTCATGGTGTAATCGCCGGCCCGAAGCGTCGCGCACACACCCACCGCGATTCCCTCCTGCCCGATGCTGAGGTGAACCGGGCAGCGCATCTGCTGCTCGGCGTAGCGGTCGGCGATCGCCTCCTCGATCAAGCGGATGCGCATCATCCCACGCAACAGGCGCGTCCTGGCCTCCGATCCCGGGGTCTTCATGGCTCTGTCCCCTCGCTTGTCACTATTATCGACTCCTCCACCGCGCCGTATTCAACGCAGTTCTATCTCCTGCATGGTCTTAATATTGTAGTAGGCGCTATTGTTCAGCGGATCGACGATGGCACCGCTGTCGAAGCGCTCCAGTAGGTCCCCGACCGCGTCCTCGATATTGTGACTCGGCCTGAAGCCGAGTTCATCCTCAATTTTCGCCGAGGAAATGTGGTAGGAGCGCAGATCGTCACTGGGGGTAGTGACAATTTCGACATCGTCCCCGACGATTTTCCGCACAATCTCAGCGATTTCGGCCACTCGGTGGTTGTGTTGTCCGACGTTGTAGATCTTGCCATCGATCCGCTCGCTGGGCCACTGCAACGATTTGACATAGAGGTCGGTCATGTCCTGAATGTGTAGATTCGGCCGTTTCTGGCTTCCGCCGAAGACCTTGATGACGCGGTTGGCCTGGGCGTGGGCGGTCAGGATGTTCACCGTCAGGTCCAGCCGCAGGCGCGGCCCGTAGCCGCAGATCGTGGCCGGTCGCAGGATCAAGGCGGCGAAGCCGGGCTGTCTCTTGTCCAACAGTACGTCCTCGCACAGCGCCTTGTACTTGGAATAATCCGTGAGCGGTTCGAGCGCCAGTTCCTCGGTCACCTGCTGCTCTGCCTTGATTCCATACACGCTCGAGGACGAAGCGTAGACGAACCGGCGCACACCGATGTCCCGCGACACGTCGACGAGGTCGAAGAACGCGTCGTAGTTTATGGTCTTGCCGAGGTCGGGATCCAGTTCGAAGCTGGGATCGTTGGATATGCACGCCAGGTGTATGACGGCGTCGCACCCGGGCAGGACCCGCTCCAGCAGGACGCGGTCCCTGATATCCCCCTTGACCTGGGTCATCCGCGACTTCGCCCAACGCGCCGTCCCCGTACAAATACAAATCCAGCACGACGGTCTCGTAGCCGGCCCGCACCAATTTCGGGACGAGCACGCTGCCGACATAGCCGGCGCCACCGGTTACCAGAACTTTCTCAATCGATTCGACCATCTTTACCCCACAATTTTCGGAGATCAGTCAGCCAGCAGTGAACGTATCGTCCGCTGCAGGGTTTTCATCTCAACGGAGCGCTGGTTCCCCAGTGTAGCCACCGCCTCGGCACCTACCGCGTTGCCGATAAAGCCCATTATTTCCACGGACACTGCCTTGCAGGCGCACATTGCGGTCAAGGCGAAGACGGCATCGCCGGCGCCGACGCGGTCGACGACGCGGTTGGCGAAGGCCGGTATTTCGCGGAAACCCTCTTCCCGGCTGTAACACAAGTTGCCGAACTTGCCCCGCGTCACGATTAGTTGGTCGCAGCCGATTGGCGCGGCCATGTCCCGCATCAGCTTCTTCAGCTCCGCCTGCTTCGCGCGCATTTCGGTTCTTATTTCCGTCTCATTGCAGCAGATAAAATCGGCGCGGGGGTATTTGGAGAAGGTATTGAACCCCTTGTTACCGGCGTTCACCTGGGCGTTGACCGCCAGGAAACGGGCCCTGGCGGAGACAATCTCTATCGCCCGCCCGGACATCATCCCGTGGCCGAAATCGGACACGACCACCAGATCGTAATCGTCGATACACTGCTCCAGGCGCGCACAGAGGGCCTCGTCCTCTGCCGGGTCCAGATCCCGGTCCTCGATGATGTAGACCTCGAAGAACTTGGTGAGCAGGTAGTTGTCGAGAAAGCGTCTCTTGACGATAGTCGGCGCGTCTTTGAGGTACAGCACGTCGAGTTCCAACCCCGGCTGCAGGTGGCCGCGGACGAAGTCCTCGGCGGAATCGCGAGCACCGAGGAAAGTCAGCAGTTTCACATCCTCGGCAAAGCCGGCGATGTGATTGCCTACGGCCAGTACCCCGCCGGCGAACGTCTCGGTCGACATGTACTTGGCCACTAGCGCGGGCTCTTTGGAGGATTTGCCGATTGACTCGCAAACCTGGTACTCGTCGATTATGGTTTCGCCGAGGACCAGCACTTTCAGTGGCTTGATGCTCTCCAATGCGGCAAGCACCTCGCCCGCCGAATGGCGCGTTCGGAACTCAGCCAGGTACTCCCGCACCTCGTCCGGGAAGACGTCGAGGTGGCGGTTGATTAACAGGGTCGAACTGGACGTCAAATCCTCGACGTACAGCATCTGGCCGCAGGCGGCGGTTACCGCCTGCTCTTCGGCGATGATCTCCTCGGTGCGGTTGATCTGGTACTCGGCCCCTTTGGCGTAATAATCGGGTTTGATCGCGGCAATCGCCCCCACCGCCGTCGGCGTGTCGTTGATGGCCACGAAATCGACGCAGTGCAGCGCGGCCAGGGCTTCCGCACGGAGCTGTTCGGTGAACGCGGGTCGATGCGGCCCCTTATCGACGTGAATGTCCTGGGTTAGCGTTACGACGAGAAGGTCCCCGCTGCGCTTGGCTTGCTCTAGATAGCGGATATGTCCGACATGCAGCAGGTCGAAGACGCCATGGCAGTGGACGACCTTGGCCACGCCGCCCGCCCGCGCGGCCTGCACCGTGTCGAGCAGGCCTGGGAGGTTCAGTATTTTCTCGCGACTCAATTGACCGTCAACCTACGTAGACCACAGAGCGAAACCCGTGGGTGCCATGCGGCTAATCTGCGGGACAAAGAAAGACAATATGGCAAGCAAATGGCTTATTGTAAAGGCTTTATACGCGAAG
>JAYYUU010000266.1:0-10253 GCA_036343835.1 Candidatus Latescibacterota bacterium
CGGCCGCACCGATGAGGAATCGCAGGCGACCAACGCGGTCAATGAGACCAACTACGCGATGTTCACCTTCGACAAAGACTATCCGGGCCTGGGGCGATTGCGGGTCTTCGACATGCTCAAACAAGCAAAGGATACGATCCCCGACGCCCGCCGCGAGGCCACGCCCTTCGAGGGCGCGCCGATCCAGCCGGTGGTGCGCGACATCCTGCCGGCGCAGGACACCTGGATCAACACCGCCTTCGTGCAGTTCGACTACCAGGGCATAGAGGGGCTCAACGTGGTCAACAAGCTCAAGTGGGAGCTCTTTAGCCAGAACCAGGACGAGACCCGCGACGTCACCCGCCGCCTGATGAACGACCAGCCGAGCTCCTTTGGCCTGATCAACAACGAGGACTACACCTATGGCCTGGGCCTTTTGGACCTGCAGCCGAGGTTCAAGAGCGAATTTCTGCGCCAGGCCACCTTCCTCGCCGCCGAGGACGCGCGTGAGGAATGGGTGGCGACGGCGCAATTGATCGCGACCCTGCCGGTGCTCCGCCACACCATCGTCCAGGCCGGGCTGGAACAGTTGTGGTTCAGCGACCGGGTCCAGGACGAGGACGCGCTGATCGCCGCCGGCCGCCAGCAGGAGACGGGCGATCTGAGTTCGACCAATATCGCCGTGCAACTCTCGACCACCTCGGACTACCTGGGCTATCGGCTGACGACCCAGATCGGTCTGCGCTATGGGCGCATCCTCACCGAGCAGGTGATCGAGGACAGCAACCGGCCCGGCACCTTCGCAATCGACGACGAAAGCAGCAACGAGACGACCAGTTTTATCACGGTCTTTGCCGGGCTGGAGTGAGATGATACTGGAGCGAACGATGTCGACGCGTATCGCCTTTCTCGCCGTCTTCCTGGCCCTGGGGTTGGGTCAGGTGGCGGAGGCTCAGCGCATGGATTATGGTAACCGGCTGGGGCACCGGGTGGGCGAGCAGGTGCGCTATTCCTCGGTCGGAGCGGCCGTGGACATGGATGTTTTGGACCCCACGGTCATGCGCTGGTACATGCCGCAGGAGCTCTTTAGCGAGTATGGGCGCCGCCAGTGGAACTACACCAACTACGCCCGCGAGCCCTATCGCCGTTACCTCAACCGCAACCTCGATGGCAACTACTTCTACGACGCCTACGGCGACTTCATCACCCGGGGCTACGTCATTTACGACTGGCGCCAGATCCAGCCGCGCGCCTTTGAGAGCAGCTCGATCACCAAGACGGGCCGTTATTCGAGCTGGTTCAACCGCCTGGTCATTTCCTCGGATCAGACCAGCGACTACAGCTATTCGATCATCGTCGGGGACGAGATCCGCACCACCCTGACGCCGATGACCTTCAACAAGGTCGGTTTCAACGGCGTGGTGACCAGCTTCGCGGCGGGCCGTGCCCGCGCCACGGGCCTCTTTTCGCGGATAACCCTGCCCATCGTCGACATCGACTCGGATGTGCCGACGGCCTCGCTGGAGAACTTTACCAATCTGGCGGCGGGCCGCTTCGAGTTTGACGTGACCGACCAGGGGACCCTGGGGCTGACGCTGGTCAACGCCCACAAGGGTAATGGCGCGCGCGAGAGCTTCCAGGGCAACCCGCTCAAGGGCCTGGTCACTTCGGGTCAGCTCGACCGCCAGTTGAACCTGCTGGTGGTCCGGCTCTCCGACGACTCGCCCGAGGACGGCGAAGGGGGGCCGGTGCTCTTCAGCGACGACGTGGAGATCACCACCACGTTGATCCGCGAGGTCGCGGTGGGCGACAGCGTGCAGTTGGTGGCGCGCGACACTACCATCATCGGCAGCGGCATTGGTTTCCACTCGGTGCGCGAGGGTGGCGAATTGCGCGGCGGTTTCCTGCGCGCCGACGGGGCCGAGAGCATCACCCTCAAATACGTGCTGGCGCCCGAGGACGACGTCTCCGAGGAGGGCACCCTGCGCCTGCTTTTGCAGCAGAGCCTGGGGTTGACCCTGGCCGAGGCCGCCGACGCGGTCACCGCGATCAAGAGTGTGCGCTTCCGCCTGGTGCTGGCCAACGACTACCGGGTTGAAGTGTCCTCTGATCGCCAGACCAACCGCTCGGGCCAGCCGCAGTTCATCGTCATGGAGCGGGCGCCTGGCAATATCAAGAACGAGCTGAATCAGCGCGAAGTCGTCATCGACTACGGCCTACCAACGGCCAGCCAGATCCTGGGCTTGAGCGCCGAGTTGCGTGACTTCCATGGCTTCGACTTCTACGGCGAGTTCAACATCAGCAACCAATATCGCCAGTATCCCTCAATCAACCGCAAGAAGCACCAGAGCTTCTCGGGAATAGTCGGCGACGAGACATCCGTCGGCTGGATGTTCAACCTGGCGCGGAAGTCCGGCCCCTGGCTGCTCTTTCTGGAGGGCTTCGGCATGGACGAGACCTATGCCACCAGCGTGCTGCCTGTCGACGGCCGCGGCGGAGCTGACTATTCGCCCGAGGCCACCAATCTGCTCTACGACTTCGTCGACGACAACGACGACCACGACCGGCACCCGGACCAGCTGCGGATCTTCCAGGGCAGCCTGATCCCGCCGCAGACGACCTCGCTCAACCGCTTCACCGTGACTTCCGAGGGCGTGGCCGATCCGGCGGTCTTCCCCGGCTACGACGAGAACGGCGACTTCATCTCCGACTTTAACCAGAACAGCAATGGCGATACCGAAAACCTCTTCCCCGACTACGAGGAGCCCTTCCTGCGCTACCACTCGGACCGGCCCGAGTTCCTCTTTGGCATCGACTTGAACAACAACGGCTGGGCCGAGCGCTTTGAAAACGACGATTTGCCCGACTATCCCTACAAGAAGGACCACTGGGGCTACAATACCTACGCCCGGGCCCAGGTCAACCCGGAAGTGCGTCTGACGGGCGGTTACCTCTACCAGGACCAGCGCGAGACCGACCGCCGCAACGAGACGGCCTACGGCATCTTCACCTACCAGCAATCCTGGTCGGCGCGAGGTACCCTCCGGGTCTACGACATGCTCAAACAAGCAGAAGATACGATCCCCGACCCGCTCTCGCAGTGGATCCTGCCCGAGTTGGATTTCGGCAGCGTCATCGAGGAGACCAGCGGCCGCAACGTGCCGGTGCCCGACCTATTGGCCGCCGAGGACACCTGGATCAACACCTTCTACGCCGACTGGGAATACCAGAGCCCGCGGCGCTGGGCGACCCGGCACCGCTTCAAATGGGACTGGTGGCGCCAGAGGGCCGCGGACAAGGTCTTCGCCCTCGACGAGGTCGGGGAGCGGATCCTCGACGTAGAGGGCGCGCCGGTAGTGCTCTTCGACCCGCTCGGCCCCGAGGGGCGCAATGGCCGCGAGACCTCGGGTTTCATCGGGCTAATCGACAAAATCGACTACGCCTTCGACTGGCGGCAGCTGTGGATTTCGCCTAGATTCAAAAGCGAGTTCCTGCGCCAAGTGCCGTTCAACCGCAACCTGGTTAAGCGGCGCTCCTGGGACGCCCTGTGGTCGGTGCTGGTGCGCTTCCCGGTGCTGGTGCGCTCCAGCGTCGGCATCGGCTTCGAGCGGCGCCAATTCTACAACCTCAAGAACGACGAGGGCGAATTGGCCGTAGGTGCACGGACCGGCGACTTCAGCGGCGTGGTCCTGGCCATGCAACTGACCAACCGCCGGGACTACCTGGGCTACGAGCTGACCGCCCAGCTCGGCCTGCGCTACGACCGACGTTCGCTCGAGATCGTCGACGGCGACGACGAGACGCGTACGGCGGGCCTGGCCTTCGTCTCGGTTTTCGCCAGACTGAGGTAGACAAACGCGCGACATGAGCAGCGCCCCCACTGCACAGGGTTGGATCATCAACCGCGGTTGCGACGTGCTCTTTTTCATCGGCACGCCGCTTTTGTCGCTGGCCGCGCTGCTCGTAGCCTCCCAGTACTTCAGTTCGGCCGATATCGCCTGGTTCGTGCTGGCCTTCTTCGCCGTGGGCCACCACCTGCCCGGCTTTATGCGCGCCTACGGCGAAAAGGAGCTCTTCGACCGCCACAAGGCGACCTTCGTCGTCGCGCCGCTAGTGGTGACCGCCTGCGTGGCCTGGAGCGTCTTCAACGGCCATCTTGGCTTCTTCATCTTCCTAGCGCTTTGGGACATGTGGCACTTCTTCATGCAGCACTACGGCTTCATGAGGATCTACGACGTCAAGCGCCGCAAGCCCTCGCCCTTGAGCTCGCGCCTCGATTGGTGGCTGGCGGCCATCTGGTTCGGCTATATCGTCATCGACAGCCCGCATTACCTGATCAACTTTCTCGAGCGCTGCCACCGCTACGGTTTCGGTCTCTACACCTGGATTACGCCGGATTTCCTCTTCGGCCTGAGGGAGTGGGGCTTCTATCTGGCGTTGGGGATAGGGGGTCTTTACGTGGCGAATATGTTGCGCGAGCGGGCGCGGGGCGTGCCTGTGGTCTGGCCCAAGCTGGCGATCTCGCTGACGACCTTCGCCACCGTCTACTACGCCTATATCGTCCTCGAGGACATCATCCTCGGCTACGCGATCACGGCGCTGGCCCACGATATCCAGTACTTCGCCATCGTCTGGATTTACAATCACGGGGTGCTCAAGCGCTCCAAGGAACTGGGCTCGTCCTTCTTCCGCTACCTGTTCTCCGACGGTCGCTTCCGCATCGTGTTGTTCTACGCGATCCTGATCCTGGCTTATGGCGGGATCGAAGCCCTGGCCCGGTCGACGGAGAATTATCTGGTCTATGACGTGGCCAAGATCATCATTGCCGCCTCGGCCTTTTTGCACTACTACTACGACGGCTTTATGTGGAAGGTGCGCAAGAAGGAGATCCGCCAGAACTTGGTCGAGGAGGACGAGGGCGAACCCGCCGGGATGCCGCGCAAGGAGCTGCGCGAAAGGCTGCAGGAGGGCGTCGAGCGCTGGGGGGGGCTACGCTATGCCTTCGAGACGGGCAGACAGGTCCTCTATTTCGGGGTGCCAATACTTTTTCTGGCCTGGAGTGACGCCACCTATTCGATGTCGGATCTGGAGGTTGGTGAATACCTGGCGCGGATGACGCCGAAGGTGGCCAAAACCCACGATGATTTGGGCAAGACCTATGTGCACCAGGAGCTCTACGAGCGCGCGATCGAGGAGCATCAGAAAGCCTTGGAACTGGACCCCGAATTCGCCCGGGCCCATACCCATCTCGGCATCGCCTATTCGCTCTCGGGGGATCTCGCCCGGGCTATCGAGCACCACCACAAGGCCATCGCGTTGGATCCGCAAATGGCCCAGGCCCATTACAATCTGGGCGTAGACTATTTGACTGCGGGAAAGTTGGCTGCGGCGGGACGGGCATTTCAGCGGTCAATCGATCTGGATAATCAGTATATTAGCGCCTATAAAGCCCTATCCCAAGTGTATAAAAAACAGGGTAATAGGGCGGAATATTTAAAGTATCGAGCCCAGGCCCGCGACCTAGAAAAGGAAGCCGAGCGCAGGGAGTTGGGACGCAGTGCCATGCCTTGGGCGACGGGCACGCCGCTGACGCGTAAAATGTTCATAATAAAATAGTCGTTGACAAGTGTTTTGTTAATCCTTAATTGTTATGTTAAGTTATGCTGAGAGGATTGTGCGCACTCCGCACTCCTTTCAAAGACGGTCGCCCGCGGTGGCAGGCGCGTCGTCGTTCCTATCACTCCAATAGTAGGGGGTTTTTAACCATGAGGAAGCTATTAGCTCTCGCCGCTATGGCGTTGATGCTGACGAGCACGGCGAGCCTCGCCCACTTTCCCGAAGGCCAGATCTTCGGGGCGTGGCAGTGGCCGTCGAATCAACTTCCCAGCCTGGACGGTGACATTTCTGAGTGGAATGTGTTGCCGGCCGAGTTGTGGATCGACATCTTCCAGACGGAAGTTGCCGAGGGCGACATCGGTCGCGAGATCGACACCGCCAACCTGAATTTCCGCGTCGCAATCGGTTGGAACGACGAGTTGGATCGCATTTACTACGTCTACGATCGCTTCGATGACAACTGGGATCGCGACGGCGGCGGTTTCGGCTGCTGCGGACAGGACGACAGCATCGAGATTTTTCTTGACTCCGACCACAGCGCCGACCGCTTTGCCTTCTGGGACGGCGACTACGAGGATGCCGAAGAGCGCGCCCGCAACAATGGCCGCACCAACCAGACGGGTCACTATCGCTGGCCGGCCCTCGAGCCCTTCGGCTTCTACTGGTTCTGGCTGAGCAGCTCGACCTGGCACGACCAGGAGCCCTACTCGTGCTGTGCGGACTCCTTTACTCTCAACGGCTCCCAAGGCACCGAGTCCACCTTGCAGGCCGAGTGGTATACGGTCGGTTGGGACGATTTCGATCACAATAGCCCGGACAATAGCATCCGCCACGACTTCGTCGAGGGCGAGATCTTCGGCGTCGGTATCCAGGTCGTTGACAACGACAACGGCCCTAGCGCTGACGATCCCCGCACCGCCAAGTGGGCGCTGGGCGGCCAGCCGTGCATCAACGGCGACGGCGCTTGCGGCAGCGACTACATCTTGCTGCCGTTACAGCTCGATCTGTTGCCGACGGCGGTCGAGGACAATAGCTGGGGCCACATTAAGGCTTCGTTCGGCCAGTAAGCGCGGACCTGGCCGCTCCAGCGGCTTGAGTATTGTATAGAAGAAGGAGGGTAGAGTTGATCTGCCCTCCTTCTTTATGTTATATAAGGGTATATAGTTTGTATATTTCTAAATCGGGGTGCGGCGCAGAGCAGTCGCATCGCACTGGCGTGGAACGGAGAGTTGGCCAGTGGGGAAGTGCCGGTGCCGGTGCCGGGGGGTCTCTGTTGCGCTTTAAAGTCGACAGCGACCAGGGCCAGGGCCAGGGAGCGCTCCAGCGCGTCGTTGCACTCGCCTACTAAGGATAAGCGATATGTGGTACATAATTGTATTGAGCGCGGTGTTGACTTTGGCGGTCGGAGCGGGCGACCTCGGGGCGTTGACGATCTACCGGATCGGGGGCGGCGACCTGCCCCCGCCCGAACTCGCTGCGGAGGAAGGGGTCGACTTTGTGCAGCTCGAGTGGGAAGAAGTTGATGCCAAGCGACACGGCGAGGCCTACCTTCTGGAGATGCAGGCAGGTTTCATCGAACCGCAGCGACTGGATCCCGAGGTCAATCTGACCCCGCTGATCAAGGAGCGGGGAGGGGATATTTTGGGTCTGACCTGGCAGGGGTGGGGGGGGCACCAGGACAACGACGGCGTAATGTTCGATGGGGACGCGGCTACGGCTTTTCTCGGTGACGGCGATTGGGGAGGGGACTATGGGTCTTTGAAGAATAAGGCGCTCATCTTTGATTTTGGCGGGCTCTTCACCATAGAGCGCATTAAGATCTATCCCCGCAACAAGTTCGAGGCGACTCGATTTATCCAGAGGTTCATCATCGGTACCAGCGACGGCGATCCTCTCAAGGACGGCACGCGCGAGCACGCTTACGGGGCTCGTGGCAGCGTGTTCGATTTTGACGTGGCGCATCACTTTCTCGACAACAAGAATTCGCTACTGGATCTGTATTTACCATCGGAGCCCATTCGGAAAATACTCTTCGAGGCCGAGGAAAATACCCGGGGCATATGGGAGGTAGCAGAAATTGAAATTTACGGCACTGGGTTTGCCCCCCTTGCGAACTATGTCTCCAATATCATCGATCTGGGCGAGGTTTCCAGTCTAGGCGAGTTAAGTTGGTCGGGCGCGGCCGAAGGGGGTGCGGAGATCGACCTGACCATGCGCAGCGGCGACGACGACGACCCCAATACCTACTGGCGTCTGACCTTCCGCGGCGACGAGAAGAGCCGCTTCGGCGTCGATGGCAGCGCCCTGAGGCTGAGCACCTACAACCGGCTTGAGAAGGGCGAGAAGGCCGGGATTACGCCCGATACAGAAAACTGGTCCGACTGGAGCCCGCCCTATGATTTCGCGGCGGGCGAGGATGCGTTGCTGGCGAATAAACCGCATCGCTACGTCCAGTTCAGGACCGACTTCACTGCGCAGAAGGAAGCCGGCGGGCGGCTCGACTTTTTGCAGTTCAGCGTGTCGAATCCACCGGTGGCGACCCAGGCGCTGGCCGAGATCGCGCCCGCGAACGCGCGCACTGGCGAGGTGACGCCTTTCACCTATGCGATTCTGCCGCAGTTGCGCGACGATGATCTGGGCTTTGACACCATTGAGGTCGAGACCCCGGTCGAGGTCGAGGGCATCGACGCGGTGCGGATCGACGGCGCGGACGCAGGCTTCGAGATTGTGCGCTCCGACGGGGAGGGCTTCGCGCTAAAGATTCCGCGCATGGACTTGCAGCGCACCGGCGAACTCATAGAGGTCGACTTTGCGGTGGAGGTGTTCAGGTTCGGTACGGTGTTCACCGGGCGGGTCTCCGACAGCGAGAAGCCCTTCGAGGTGCGGCAGGCGCTCACTCCGGGCGACGCCGACCCGCTAATCGACAGCAACACCCTGAGCGTGGGGCTGGTCGACGTGGAGGAGAAAGTGGTCAACGCGCTCGAGCTGGCCGCGTCGATTTTCACGCCCAATGGCGACGGGGTCAACGATAAACTCGAGATCGAATACGAGTTGCTGAACCTCTTTGGGGCGGTGCCTGTGGCGCTGGATCTGTACGATCTGTCGGGTCGTCGGGTGGGGGAGGTGTATCGGGGTACGGCGCAGAGCGGTCGCTTCGCACTGGCGTGGGACGGGGTGTTGGCCAGTGGGGAAGTGCCGATGCCGGGGGTGTATCTGTTGCGCCTGGAAGTCGACAGCGACCAGGGCCAGGAAGCGCTCCAGCGCGTCGTTGCACTCGCCTACTGAGATAAGCTATATGTGCTGCATAACTGTGTTGTGTGCGGTGTTGTCTTTGGCGGTCGGAGCGGGCGACCTCGGGGCGTTGACGATTTACCGGATCGGGGGCGGCGACCTAGGGGCGCCGGAGCTGGCGTCTATTGAGGGGGTGGAGTTCGTGCAGATCGAGTGGGCCGATATCGACGAGGATCTGCACGGTAGCATCAACCTGATAGAGTTGGCCGCCGACCATATCGCGCCGCGACAACTCGATCCTACGGTCAACCTGACGCCGCTTTTGCCCCAGTCCGATTTTCTCGGTGATATCCTCTACCTGACCTGGATAGGCTGGGGCGGGTTCAACGACGATGACGAGCTCATATGGGATGGAGACTCCAATACGGCCTACCTAGGTGATGGTCACTTTGCCTCGCACGGGCCGGATACCAAGAATTTGATCTTCGACTTTGGCGGACTCTTCTTTATCGATCGGGTCAAGTTCTATCCGCGCCCGAGCCATCTGACCGATCGCTTCGTCGAGCGCTTTATCATCGGCACCAGCGACGGCGACCCGCTCAAGGACTCCGACCGCGAACTGTCGGCCGGGACGCGGGGCGACTACGTCGCCTTTGACGTGGTCCACAATATCCGCGACAACACCCAGCCGACCATCGAGCTGGAGATGCCCGACGAGCCGATCCGCAAGTTGCTCTTCCGGGCGCCGGAGAACACGCGGGGGATCTGGGAACTGGCCGAGCTGGAGCTCTACGGCTCGGGTTTTGCACCCTTCGCCAATTATACCTGCAGTATTATCGACCTCGGCAAGCCGGTATCCCTCGGCGATATGAGCTGGTCGGGTATGGTCGGCGAGGAGGCCCAGGTCGAGGTGGCGATGCGCGGCGGCGACGTGCCGGACCCGAGCGTCTACTGGCGCTTCACGTTCAGAGGCGACGAGCAGAGTCGTTTCGACGTCGAAGGCAACCCGCTGACGGCCAAGGTCTACGACAAGCTCAACAAACGCGAGAAGGCCGGGATTACGCCCGATACTCAGAACTGGGAGGCGTGGAGCCAGGCCTATGACTTTGCGGCTGGCTCGGGGCCGATGCAGGCCGACAAGCCGCGCCGCTATGTGCAAATTAAGGCCGACTTCGCTTCGCAGAAGGAATCCGGTGGGCGGCTCGACTTTTTGCAGTTCAGCGTGTCGGATCCGCCGGTGGCGACCCAGGTCCTGGCCGAGATCGCCCCGGCGATGGTCAAAGCCGGGGACATCACGGACTTCACCTACTCGATCCTGCCCCAATTCGACCGCGAGGACCTGGGCTTCGACACCATCGAGATCGAGACCCCGGTCGAGGTCAAAAGCGTCGAGCAAGTGCGGGTCAGCGGCCAGGAAGTGGGCTTTG
>JAYYUU010000267.1:0-5032 GCA_036343835.1 Candidatus Latescibacterota bacterium
TTCCTTTATTCATACCTGTTTTTGTATTATCTAGCACAAGCTTCTTAAAAAGTTATCCACATATTAACAGTACAACTATAACTATAATTATCAAAAGACACTAGGTAGTGTATATTTTTTATTATAAGCCGTGTGGAAGACCCTCTCTCTGCACACACACCGCAAGTAGTTATTCATACACACCTGCTCTTTTGTTCATCATTAATTGAAAGAATCACAATGAAGTCCCATAAAGGAAGATAAGTGATTACATATAAACTACTTAAAACCGATACTTGCAATTCAAGTACCGTGCTGATATGAAAAACGAGACCTAATATAATTGAACTTGACACAGTACGGTCAGGGGTTAAGTTTAGTAGAAAGTGTTCAATCGAGGATAATGCTGAAAGCCTATGAAGCTAATAGTAGATCGCAATGAGTTGTGGCGGGGCATCGATACGGTACTAGACGCGGTGTCCTCAAAACCGGCTCTTCCGGTTTTAGCCAATATTCTGCTCGAAGCCGATGGAAAAACCCTTTCCTTAGCCGCAACGAATTTAGACCTGTCCATCCGGACTCAGGTTCCAGCCGCAGTAGAAAAGAAGGGCCGGATTACCGTCCCGGCCCGCACGCTGGCAGAAATCACCCGTGAGTGGCCCGAAGCCGAACTGAACATCGAGGTGCAGGACGACCGCCTAAAGCTCTCAGGGCGGCTTGGAGACGCCGATAGCAGCGAGGGAGCGTACAGTCTCTCAGGTCTGGAGGGCGATGAATTCCCGAATATGCCAACGACGCTAGATGGCGTGAGTTTGACTCTGGGCGGGGGTGACGCCGAGATCGCCGAGGCCAATATTCTGGTCGATATGATCAACAAGACCTCCTTTGCGGTTTCTAAAGACGATACCCGTCCGGTGCTCAACGGCGTGCTCTGGCGCATCGACACTCAGGGCATGGAAATGGTGGCTACAGATGGTTCGCGTCTGGCCTGTTATAGATTGGCGCTAAATTTACAAGACCAGGTCCAGGACGGCGAAGAAACTACGGTCATCGTCCCGCCCCAGGCCTTGAGCCAGATCGTCAAATTGTTGGGCGGCCACGAAGGTCCGGTCAAAATCACGCTGGGCGAAACGCAGATTCTTTTTGATCTAGGCCATGCGCACTTGCTGTCTCGTCTCATTGAAGGACCTTATGTCGACTATGGCCAGGTCATTCCCCAGAACAACGAAAAAGAGCTAAAAATAGCCAGCGAGGACCTGCTCCCAGCCGTGCGCCGAGTATCCATACTCTCCAGCTCCTATACGCGTCAGGTGCGCTTTAAGCTCAATAGCGGCCAGGTAGAGCTATCGGCCGCCAGTCCCGAGATCGGCGGCGAGGCCAGGGAGGTCATACCTGCCGAATACGCCGAAGAGGAAATGGAGATCGGCTACAATGCCCAGTATTTGATAGAGATCCTGCGCAAGATGAATACCTCTGGAATCCGCTTTGAGCTCAACGATCACGTCACGGCGGCCCTTTTGAAGCCGATGGAGCAAAAGGAGGGCGAGGACTATTTTTGCCTGCTAATGCCTCTGCGACCGACGGGATAAAGTGAGCGGGTATAGTGCGGATTCGCGAGCTAACACTGAGACCTTTTCGCAATTTTGCCGCAATCCGTTTGACTTTCGCGGCAGATTCTGCCCTGATTTTTGGTCCAAATGGTCGCGGCAAAAGCAATATTCTGGAGGCCATATCCTACCTGTCTATCGGCAAGTCGGTGCGCGGTGCCAAGGATCCGCAGGGCATACCGCATGGCGAGGAGTTTTTCGACATCCAGGCCCAGTGTTCCGATGGCCGCCACGACCAGCAACTGCGCGTTTACTACGGCAAGAAGGAAGGTAAAAAGGCATTCACCGATGCCAATGCCCTGCCCCGAGTCTCCGATCTACTAGGCGTCTTCCGGACGGTTCACTTCTCCCCCGAAGACGTATCGCTGGTATTGCGCTTCCCGGCTCAGCGCAGGCGTCTTCTCGACGTACTCATTTCGCAGTCCAGTGCGACCTATTTGCGAGATTTACAACGCTACCATCGCGTGTTGGCCCAGCGGAACCACCTGTTGCGCGCGGCAAAGAAGTCGAATCGCGGTCACGTCGATCACCAGGTAATGGAGCCATGGAATGCCCAGTTGGTGGACTTGGGCGCCCAAGTCCGCTGGCACCGATTGGATGCACTGAAGAAGCTAAGCGTGCCCTATACCCGCTACTACGACCGCTTCTCCCCTGCCGACGAAGAGGCCGCCATCGCCTATCAGGGGGCCAAGGAACGCGATCTGGAGCCACTGCGAGCCGAGTTGTGCGAAGCCCTCGATCGCCGCAAAGAGCAAGAAGCCCAAATGGGGCATACGCTTTGCGGACCGCACCGCGACGACTTGAAATTCACGCTAAACGACAAGTTGGCCGAAATCTACGCGTCCGAGGGCCAGCTCAAGACCGTATTGATATCGTGGAAGCTGGCGGAAGCCCGCTACATGGAGGAGCAGACGGGCCGCCAGCCCGTCTTGCTCTTAGACGATGTCTTCTCCGAGCTAGACCGCGGCCGAGTAGGCGAATTACTGGACATAATCGATGAATTCGAACAAGTCATCGCAACGACGCCCCAGGAACCCGATGCCGGGCAAGAAGCCCGTTTCGAGCCGATCGACCTCCAGAAGTGAGTAAGAACGCCAGCTAGGTCCTCTGACCTTGCTCAATGGCTTAATTGAGGGCGTTATCGAGTATATAGGAGTTGGCGAAAAACTGGCCGAATGCCGGGCGCGGATGGTCTGGGAGGAAGCGGTGGGCCCAGCCCTGGCCCAGCACACCCATCCGTTGCGGGTGCGGCGAGGGTGTTTAGAGGTCGCCGTGCCGTCCGCCGTATGGCGAACCCAGCTGAGCTTTATGCAGCGGGATATCGTCGCGCGGATCAACGAGTTGCTGGGAGGTGAGGTCGTGGTGGAACTGAAGTTGTTGAACCAGGCAGAGCGTTCATAAAAGGAGAGGTAGATGACGGAACCAGCCAGAGACACTTCCGAGGAAGAGGCGTCGCAGGCGGAGGATTATACGGCCGACGCCATCCAGGTCCTCAAGGGGCTCGAAGGCGTGCGCAAGCGCCCGGCGATGTATATCGGCGATACTGGCCCGGAGGGGCTGCACGAGCTGGTAAAGGAAATAGTCAACAATAGCGTCGACGAGGCCATGGCCGGGCGCTGCTCGCGCATTGATGTAACCATCACCGAGCGAGGTACTGTCGAGGTCAAAGACGACGGGCACGGCATTCCAACCGACTTCCACGCCGGCGAAAGCAAGTCGGGGGTTGAGGTCGTAATGACCATGCTCCACGCCGGCGGCAAATTCGACAAGAAAGCCTATCAGGTCTCCGGTGGTTTGCACGGCGTGGGTGCCTCGGTGGTCAACGCGTTGTCCGAGTGGTGTACGGTAGAAGTCTGGCAAAAGGGCAAAGTCCACCTCCAGAAATACGCCCGCGGCATCCCCGAAACGGGCTTGGAGGTCGTCGGTGACACCGACGAAACCGGTACGATTATCGAGTTCAAGCCGGATGGAGAAATCTTTGAGACAGTAGAATTTAGCTTTGAGTATATCGCCTATCGGCTGCGCGAACTGGCCTTCCTGACCAAGGGGCTGGAGATCAACGTGCGGGACGCCCGTAGCGGAGAAGAGGCCAAGTATCTATACGAGGGCGGCATAGAGGAGTTCGTGCGCTTTCTCAACGAGGGCCGCAGCGTGTTGCACCCGGACCCGATCTATCTGCAGGGCGAGCGCGATGGGGTTGCTGTAGAGGTCGCGATGCAATACAATGACAGCTACCAAGAGACCCTCTTCACCTATGCCAACAATATCAAGACCGACGAGGGCGGCACCCACCTGGTGGGCTTTCGCTCGGCGCTGACACGGACTATCAACAGCTACGCAAATCGCAACAATTTGCTCAAAAATGTCAAGTTCAACGTCGCCGGCGAGGACACCCGCGAGGGTATCGCCGCCATCATCAGCGTCAAAGTGCCCGAGCCGCAATTCGAGGGCCAGACCAAGGGCAAATTGGGCAATAGCGAGGTCAAGGGCATCGTCGACTCGTTTGCCTCCGAGGCGCTGGGCATGTACCTCGAAGAAAATCCAGATGTTGCCAAGCGCGTCATCGACAAGATCGTCGATGCCGGTCGCGCCCGCGAAGCGGCGCGCAAAGCCCGCGAGTTGACCCGGCGCAAAGGCGTGCTCGACGGGGCCTCGCTGCCCGGGAAACTAGCGGATTGTTCGATCCGCGACCCGGAGCAGACCGAGATCTACCTGGTCGAGGGCGATTCGGCGGGCGGTTCGGCGGCGATGGCGCGCGACCAGAGCTTCCAGGCGGTGCTGCCGATGTTCGGCAAGCCGCTCAATGTCGAGAAGGCCCGCATCGACCGCGTCCTGGGCAACGACAAGCTGCTGCCGCTGATCACCGCGCTGGGCACCAGCCTCGGTGAGGACTACGATTTCGAAAAACTGCGCTATGGCAAGATCATCATCATGGCCGATGCCGATGTCGACGGCAGCCATATCCGCACGCTGATCATGACCTTCTTCTTTCGCTATATGCGCAACCTGATCGAAAAGGGCAAGCTCTATCTGGCCCAGCCGCCTCTTTTCCAGGTGAAGAAGGGCAAGCAGGAATTCTATGCCTTTGACGAAGCCGAGCGCGACCAGCACGTCGCAGCGCTCGGTGGCGGCAATGGCGACGGCCGGGGCATTATGATTCAGCGCTATAAAGGTCTGGGCGAAATGAATCCCGAGCAGTTGTGGGAGACGACGATGGATCCCGAGCAGCGCACCCTATTGCAGGTGAATATCGACAATGCCGTCGAGGCGGAGCACCTCTTTGCCCTGTTGATGGGCGAACAGGTCGAGCCGCGCCGCGAGTTTATCGAGAAATACGCGCTGGATGTGAAGAATCTGGATATTTAAGCAGCGTGCGGACGGGGGGGGGGGGGGGGGGGGGGGGGGCGGCGGGGGGCGGCGGCGCGGCACCCCCCCCCGCCCGCGGC
>JAYYUU010000268.1:0-5562 GCA_036343835.1 Candidatus Latescibacterota bacterium
ACGCCTTCCTGCTAGT
Source organism: Candidatus Latescibacterota bacterium (assembly GCA_036343835.1). Classification (GTDB taxonomy): domain Bacteria; phylum Latescibacterota; class UBA2968; order UBA8231; family UBA8231. The sequence continues at coordinate 17 of JAYYUU010000268.1, forward strand.
CCACGCCGGCATCCACCCCGAAAAGGGCTTAGCCGGCACCAGCCGCGACGAATTCCTCGCCATCCGCACCTGGCCCCCCGCCAAAGGGATCGAAGGCCCGCGCTGGCACGACCACTACCAACCCACCTACCCCCTGCTCGTCTTCGGCCACGACGCCCCCGGTCGGCTGGTCATCAAAGAGCGTCAGGGCTGTCCCTATCTTCTGGGTATAGACACCGGCTGCGTCTACGGCGACCTCTTTGACAATCACCTCAGTGCCTATATCCTCGAAGAAGAGCGCCTGGTTCAGATCAAAAGTCGACAACATCGCGACGCCTGGCTCCACCGCAACGCCTAGTACTCCACCTCCGCGATAAGCGCACTAGCCCCCCGCCCGCCGCACCAAATACTCGAAGAGCTTCACCCAGATCGACCGCTCCATCGCCTCCGGATGAAACTGCACACCCACCAACCGCCCGTCCCCGCTCTCCACAGCCTCCACCAGCCCGTCGCCACTGCGCGCGCTGATCGCCAAGCCCTCGCCGGGCCGGTCGACCGCCTGAATATGCGAGGAATTAACCCGCGAATGCCCCGCCCCACCCAACTTGGCCAGCACCGTCCCCGACTCCACCTCAAGATCGTGTTCGATAGGTCGGGCAGCGGACCGCTGCGGCGAGTGCGGCTCGACACCCAACTGCGCTTCCACATCCGCCCAGATCGTCCCACCCAATTCGGCGCTGATAAACTGCATCCCATAACAGATGCCCAGCACCGGTAATTCGCGCTCCTGCGCCGCGACGAAGCTCCACAGATCGGCCTGGCTGCGCCTGGCGGGCGTCGGCGGCAAATCCTCGGGCAACGCGCCGATCAGCCCGCGCTCGATACCCGGTCCCCCGGTGATCAACAACCCGTCGATGCACTCGAGCACCGGCTGCAGCGCCACCCGCTCGGTCGTCATCGGCACCAATAGCGGCGCACCACCAACTCGCTCGATCGCCTCCACGTAGCGCCGATTGAGCACCTGGTGCCCATCCGCGTTCAGACTGCTGGTGATGCCGATCAGCGGACGCAGCATCAGACCCCGGCTTTGCACCTCGCGAAATAGACCTTGTCGTCGAGTAGCGTCAGCGCTGCAAAGGTCTCGATATCCGTGCGCGAGGGATCGAGCCGGGCGACGGCACCGCGCAAGAAATTCCACTGCCGGTCATTACTCGGACCCAAGGTCAGGATCTTTTCGTTAAATTGCGCCCGCTCCTCATCGCTCTTGCCGCTGAGCCGCTCGCCGAGCCACGCCACAACGGCCTCATCGGTGGCCTGCTCTTTGACCGCCGCGGCGAATTCCTCCTGGGCCAGCCCTAAAAACTCCAATATCCGGCGGTCAAAACCCGAATCCTCGCCGCACCAATACTCGCCCATACAGTTGCAGTTGAGCGCGCGAAACTTATCGATCATCCGCGCCAGACAGACCATCCCGCCGACACTCTGGTCAAAGGGACTGCGCGGCGGGTGCCGGCGCAAATCCATCAACCCAAAGCCCAACTCGTCGTCGAGATCCTGCAGGTCGAAGAAGGTCTCTAGATCGCCACGCTCGGGCGCGACCTCGGCCCGGCGCACCACCAGCCGCTCATGCATCTCGCCGTAGCGGCCGACACTGGCGCGGCCGGCGTTGAAGGCGCTCTTGGCCGCCGCCGTTTTCTCGCAGCGCTCGGCGATCCACTCGCTCAGCTCGGCGTCGTTGGGATTTTGGTAGGCCGCCGCGCGAAAGGCCTCCTGGTCAACCCCGATAAAGTCCAGTATCGCCTGGTCCTGGCTGGAGTCGCCACCATAGCGATAGTCGCCGAGTTTGCCGATGGTCACCGCCCGCGCCTTGTCGGCCATCCTGGCCGCACCCACCAACCCGAAAACGCTGCGCACATAGGGGCTGCGCGGCGGCGCGACGATAAGGTCCAGATCGCGAAAGGCGCCCCAGTCGTCCAATTCGATCGAGGCGAAGACCGTTTTGATATCGGTGCGCTCGGGGGCAAACTTCGCGATCCGCTCCACCAATAGCTGCTCGTGCAACTCGTCCTGTGGCGCGCGCTCGAGATGTTCCTTGTTGAAGGCGTCTACCTCGTCCCGGGTCTTTTGGGCTTTTGCTAGCGCCAGCTTACCCAAGGCCCGGTCGTCCATCTCGTCGACGGCCTCGGCGAACTCATCGGCGCTCATCTTGATAAATTCGAGCACTTCGACATCGAGACCGGAATCGGCCCCGTATTTAAACTCGCCGATGGTCTCCTCGTTGTGGCCGCGCGCCTTGTCGATCATCCGCGCCAACCCGGCGATGCCGCCGACATGGACGTTGGAGGGTCTGCGGGGTGGTTGTCGCGTCAGGTCCATTTTTTACACTCCTGATCTCGTGAAGGTTGGATTTCATCTCCACCAATATATGAACCTCCGGCCCGCCGGCAATATTTGACGCTTTTTCGGACCGCGCCTATACTCTTGCCCCATGCCCGAATTACCCGAAGTCGAAACCGTCCGCAGCGCCATGGCGCGCCATCTCTTGGGGCGGCCGATCACCCGCGTCTACACCAGCGCCAAACGCCTGCGCGAGCCCCTGCCCCGCACTGCGCTCCGCTCCCTCAAAGGCGACCGCTTTACAGCCGCCCGTCGCAGGGCCAAATTCCTGCTTCTCGACCTGCAATCGGGTCGGGCGCTGCTGGTCCACCTCGGGATGAGCGGCAACCTGCTCTTGCGGCCCCGGGGCGAAAAACACGACCACGTGGCCTTCGACTTTGACGACGGCTCCACCCTCGTCTACAACGACCCGCGGCGCGTTGGTTTGGTGCTGGTGTTGCAATCGGCCGCGGACGAGCAAAGCTGCCGCTATTTGCAGCGCTTGGGTCCCGAGCCGCTCTCCCGCGCCTTTAACGCCCGCTATCTCCAGGCCCAATGCCAGCGCCGCCAAAGCCCGATCAAGATCGCGATCATGGACAATCCCACCGTCGTCGGGGTCGGCAACATCTACGCCAGCGAAGCCCTCTTCCGCGCCCGCATCCACCCGGCGACCCCGGCATCAGCCGTCGATCCCGCCCGCCTGACCCAATTGGCAACCGAGATCAAAAAGATCCTCCGCGCCGCCATCCGCCAGGGCGGCACCACCATCAGCGACTACCGGGGCTCGGGCGAGGGTGGGCGCTTTCAGCAACAGCTCAATGTCTACGGCCGCGAGGGCGAGGGCTGCCGCGTTTGCGCCACGCCGATCGAAAGCCTTTATCTGGGTGGACGCAATACCTTCTACTGCCCCAACTGCCAATAAAAAACGCCGGCCCCCAATTAGAGGACCGGCGCAGCAAAGCTCAATGAGCTAAGACTATTTCTTGACCTGGCCATTGGGCGCGGGGGCCGTGGTGGTGATCACATCGTCGAGCAGGCCGTATTCCTTGGCTTCCTCGGCCGACATAAAGAAGTCGCGGTCGGTGTCATCGGCGATTTTCTCGACGTCCTGGCCGGTGTGTTTGGCGTAGAGCCCATTGAGCTCCTCGCGCAGGCGGATCGTCTCCTTGGCGCGGATGTCGAGATCGGTGGCGGTGCCGGTGACGGTGCCCATGATCAGCGGCTGGTGGATCATAATCCGCGCATGCGGCCAGGCGAAGCGGCGCCCCGGCTCACCGGCGCAAAGCAGAAACGAACCCATGCTCATCGCCATCCCCATGCACACGGTGGAGACCGGTGCCTCTATCGCCAGCATCGCATCGTAGATGGCCATGCCATCGTGGACCGAGCCGCCGGGGCTGTTGATATAGAGGACGATTTCCTCCTCCGGGTCTTCGGTATCCAGCGACAACAGGCGGGTGACCACCGCCTTGGCCGACTCGTCGTTGACGTCGGACCAGAGAAAAATTTTGCGCGCTTTATAGAGGTTTTGTTCCAGGCTTTTATCCTGGAGAGTTTTTAGCAAATCTTCGTCTTTTTCGGCCATCGGAACGTCTCCTAATAACGTCGGATCGTCTATTTTGCATCAAGCTCAAAATATACACGGTAGCCCTAATAGCGTCAATCCGCACTGGTGGATATTGCTCGGCGTTTACACTCTGCTCAGGCTCTGGCTGGTCGCCGATGTCGAGCTGGGCAAGGACGAGGCGGTCTACTGGTATTGGGGCCAGCATCTGGATGCCTCCTACGCCCTATTGCCCTTCGCTATGCTCAAACTCGCCCATGCGCTGATTCCACACCAGGAGTGGTTCCTGCGGCTGCCTTCCATTTTATTGGGCACGCTGTCCACCGCCCTGCTCTACCGCCTCTGCACCATCCAGGGGCTCGCCGAGTGCACCGCCCGATGGGCCGCCGCCGCCTTCGCCCTGAGCCACTGGACCTGGCACACCAGTTCCTATCTGCACCCAGACGGCTTGCTGGTCCCCTGCTGGTTGTTGGCGCTGTATCTAGCGCGGCAGGCTGAAACAACACGCGAATTGCGCTCCTATGTGCTGATGGGCATCGCGAGCGGATGCGTCGTCCTCTGCAAATACTCGGGTGCCTTTCTCGTCGGCGGGTTGGGGCTGTGGATCTTTTTTACCCAGCTGGACAAGGAGCGCTGGCGTCTGCTCGCTGCCTTCCTCTTGCCCGCCTTCGCAGTCACCTCGCCACTTATTCACGCCCAGCTTAGCACCGGCTTTTACCTGCCGCAAACGCTGAGCACTCTCTCGCGGATCGAAGATCTGACCAATCCACTCTCGCGGCTATTCTTCTTTGCGGTCAATCCTTTATTTTTCGCCTCGCCCTTCCTGCTCTTTCTGCTTTATAAAGGCCTGGCACACGCCGCCAAAAAGCGCGACCTCCTGTCTTTACTCCCCGCGCTCTGCACCATCGGCGTCTTCCTGTTCTTCGCCCTCTACCGCGGCCAGATCAAGGGCAACTGGATTTTGCCGGGCTTGCTGAGCCTGTGGCCTGTGGCCTTTGCCTTACAACCCAAACGCTGGCTGCTCGTCGCCGTAGTCGCCACCGGTCTGCTACAAGCCACTACCATTGGCATCGGACTGAAATACCCCGGCCTCTACAGCGCCATCGCCGAACGTAGCGGCCTGGACCAAACCTATGTCGGTCTGGTGTCGAAAGCAGACCAGGAGCGCGAGTCTTCCTATTCGTGGAGCGAGCGACTCTGCGAATACAGCGGCTGGCAACAATTCGCCGTGGACTTCGAGGAAATGTTGCGGCAGGAGAAGATCGATCTGCCGCTGCCATTAGTCAGTACGCAATACAGCATCTCCTTTACTATGGCGTATTACGGAGTGACGGAGCGGAAGTACTATACGGTGGACGATCCGCGCTTTCGGGATCTGACGGACTTTTCTGCGGGAGTGGGATCCGATTATCCGGAAGAAATTCTCTATGTGGTGCGAAAGAGCGGGCTTGTAGCTGAATCGTTGAGAAATTCTTATTTAAAACAAGAATTGGTCGCGGAACTATCTAGGAATTATTCCGGCTGTACCCCAGTGTTTTACCAGGTGTTTATCCTGAGGAATTTCACTCGTCCATCATCGACCAAAACCCAGCCTGGCGAAAATGTTCGTCGGTGAGAATAGCTCAGT
>JAYYUU010000269.1:0-5600 GCA_036343835.1 Candidatus Latescibacterota bacterium
TGCAGCCGGTGGGGGCCTTTAAGGTCCGCGGCGGCGTCAATCTGATCGGGCGTTTGGACGCTGCGGAGCGCGAGCGGGGGGTTATCAGTGCCAGCACCGGCAATCACGGCCAGTCGTTGGCTTTCGCCGGCCAGCTCTTCGGGGTGCCGGTGGTCATCTACGGGCCCGAGCACAATAGCAATCCGCTCAAGGTCGCGGCGATGCGCGCGCTGGGGGCGGAGGTCCGGCTCTTCGGCCGCGATTTCGATGAGGCGCGCGAGGAGGTCGAGCGCGTCGGGCGCGGGGAGGGCTATCGCTATGTGCACTCGGCCAACGAGCCGCTCTTGGTCGCCGGGGTGGGGACCATGGGCTTGGAGATCTTTGAGGCGTTGCCCGATGTCGACGCGGTGATCGTGCCGGTCGGTGGCGGCAGCGGTGCCTGCGGCAATGCGCTGGTGGCCCGGCAGATCAATCCAAATGTCGAAATAATTGGCGTACAGACGGAGGGGGCACCCGCCTGCTACCGGGCCTGGAAGGAACGCCGGTTAGACGTCGAGGCGCCGATGATCACCCGGCACGAGGGGTTGGCGACGCGGGTGGCCTTCGAGATGCCCACCCGCATGATGTGGGAGCTGGTGGATCGCTTCGAATTGGTGACGGACGAAGCGGTCGATGCGGCGGTCGGACTTTTGGCCCGGGAGGCGAAGCTGGTGGCGGAGGGGGCCGGGGCGGCAGCGCTGGCGGCGGCGCTGAAAATCAAGGACCATCTGCAGGGCAAGAAGGTGGTGGGAATTTTGAGTGGGGGCAATGTGCCGGCAGAGCGGCTGGCGGATCTGCTGCGGCGGATCTAAAAGAAAAAGCCGAGTACCAGCTTGCCGATGTCGTGGAGCAGCGAGCCGATCCAGTAGTCGTTGAAGGGGGTCTCGCGTGCGAATTTAACCGTGCCTTCCCTGTATAGCCGGTCGGCGATCAGCGCGCAGCCCACCGAGTGCATCCAGTAGCGCTCGAGGTCGAACGGGCTCTCCTGCGGCTTGACCAAGCTGTTCATGAGTCTGGCCTGCTGGGCGATGGGCGGGACCTTTTTGCGGCCGAGACGCACCAGCGCTTCCCGCAGTGTGTCCAATCCCCCTTGTGCCCGGTTCCGGCAAGACCGGCGAGTTGATGACCTGGAGCAGCTTGTGGACGATGGCCGGGTCGCGGATCACGACCTCGTCGATAGCCGCGATCGAGGTCTGGGGGTCATCGACCATCGCCATGGTCTTGAGGGCGACCTCCGGCCGGGTCGGCCGGGTTTTGAGCAGCCGTTTTAAAACTCCTGCGGGCCGTCGCGCGGCGGCGCCAACCGTGGATCGGCCTTGCCCACGATCGGCTCGATCGCGCTTGGGAGCTCACCAGGTAGTTTTAAGACGGCTGCTAAGGAAAAGTTATTCTGCGATCAAAAAAACAGAGAGCCGAAGCCAGGTGGTATTAAAATATTAGGAGGAGCCATGTCCGATTCCCGGCCCAATATCCTTTTTATTATCTCCGACCAGCACAGTAAATACCACCTGGGATGCTACGGAGATCCCCTGGTGCGCACTCCGCATCTGGATCGTCTGGCTGCTGAGGGTATGCGCCTGACCAATACCTATACCGCTGCGCCGGTCTGCGTGCCGGCGCGGATGGCCTTTATGACGGGTCGGCACCCCTCTAAAACCGAGGTCTGGACCAATGGCCATATTCTCAACTCGGCCGTGCCGACCTGGGCCCATGCGGTGGGGGCTGCCGGCTACGAGACGGCGCTTATTGGGCGGATGCACTTTGTGGGGCCGGATCAGCGGCACGGTTTTGCCAAGCGCCCCATCGGCGAGTATAGCGCCCACCACCCCGGGGCCAACAGACTCGGCGGGCCGATGTTTAAGGATATTCCCGCGAGTACTTCGGGGCAGATCCGCGCGGCGGTGGAAATAGCCGGTTATGGCCGCACCACTTATCAGGCCTTCGACGAACAGGTGGCCGAGGCGGGGGTGGCCTATTTAAGGGAAAAAGCCCGTGGGGGCAGCCCCTTCGCGACAGTGGCGGGTTTCGTTCTGCCGCACTGTCCGTTTTTCGCGCCCAAGGAGCTTTTCGACCATTACTACGCGCGGGTCGACGTGCCCGAATTGACGGCGGCGGAGTTGGCCGGCGAGCCGGAGGCGATCAAGCGCTTCAAGCAGACCCGCCAGATCGACCGACCGCTGCCTGAAGAGCGGATCCGCGTCGCGCGGGCGGCTTATTTGGGTCTTTGCGAGTATTTTGACGCCCAGGTCGGGCGGCTATTGGACGCGCTAGACGAAACCGGGCTGGCCGCAAACACGCTGGTCATCTATCTGAGCGACCACGGCGAGATGGCCGGCGAGCACGGCTGCTGGTGGAAGAGCAATTACTACGAGGGCTCGGTCGGGGTGCCGTTGATCGCGCGGTGGCCGGGGGTTATCGCGGCCGGAGCCGTCGATGATACGCTGTGTAGCCTGTTGGATCTGGGGCCGCTGGCCATTGAACTTGCGGGCGGCGAGCCCTTGCCCGCAGCGGATGGGCATTCGCTGTGGCCGGTGCTCCAAGGCCGGGCCGATCCGGCGCGACCCGACGCGATCTTTAGCGAGTTGGGGCCGATGCGGGGCGAGCCACCCTCGCGGATGATCCGGCAGGAGCGGTGGAAATTATATCAGTATGGCGACGATATGCCCCCGGCGCTTTTCGACCTTGCAGCCGACCCCGGGGAGTGGCGCGATCTGGGGATGGATGGGGATTGTGCGGTGGTGCGCGAAGGACTTTTAACACGGCTCTATCGGGATTGGGATCCGGCGCGGGTGACCCAGCGCAGTGCGGCGCTGGCGTGCGATGCCCAGGCGATTGCCGCCTGGGGGCAGGCGCTACAGCCCCGGCATCCCGATACCTTGTCGGTGCCCGATGTCGAGGCGGTGGTACGGGTGTAGTTCAGGTGGCGAGTACGGCCTTGTCGCGCGGTGGGCGCTTGTTGTCCGCAGCGGTTTTCTCGCCCTGGTCGCTTTGGGCCTGGGCTTCTTCGGGGGAGGGTCGATTGGCTCGTTGCGGCTCGAAGGCTTTGTAGCGCGCGCAGGCGGTTTTCGAGGACCATCGGCCCCCGGGCGCGGAAAAATCCCAAGAACCGGACCCTGGAGCGGCCCTATCGGGAGTTGTTGGCGCGGTCGGGGAAGGTGCTGCGGCGGTGGATTGAGGCGGAGGGATTGGGGCGGACGCTGCGGCCGTATTAGTCGGCGAGGATTTTGTCGGCGTTAGCTTCTTCGCCTTGCAGACCTGGCGTCTGGATGACGAAGTGGTAGTGGTCGGCTGAACTGGCGAGGAAGGTGTCGACCTCGCCGGGTTCGATCCCGAACCAGTCGGGTAGAGAAAACGAAGGATCTCTTCGCAGGCTGTTGCCTCTGCACCTGCCATGGGGCGGATCACAATGGGGTGACCCGTGGTCAATGTATAGTCTTCCTTTGGTTATTTTAAGCCAACTGACTTAAGGATGCCAGCCGTAGTGTTGAAGAAAGTCTACCAGGGCAGGATCTAAGGTGGAGAGGGGACCGAGCCAGGTCCCTAAGCGCTTCCGGTTCCACCATGAATCAGTGTCATCCCCAATGCTGGTAAACTCGTATTCGTATAGATCCGCCTGGATATAGGTCGGCGGCTGCTCGCCAAATGGATTATGCTCCAGCAGACCGATCGCTCCTTCATTCCCCTGCAGCAGCTTATAGATAAAGTGCACCAGCCAGGGGTTGCTCTTATAGTCCGACGTCGCTGCAAACCACATCTGCCAATCGAGCCGATGGTGGTAGGGCGAAATTAAAGCCGGGCGGCGATTCACATCTCCGGGTTTGCCGTTGAATTCATACTCTTGCCAACGGGCTTGCGGGTCGGCGGGATGGTCGTTGGTGCCTTTGATAATGATTTCGTGGCGGGTTTTGCCGATGTGGCCGAAGGCGCCGTAGGTATTGACCAGGTGCAAGGGGTCGTAGGAGCGGTTCATGGCCTGTTGGGGGGAGACCATGTTTTGGATTGGGGCGGAGCTCAGGTAGAAGATGAGGGTGCAGAGGGCGTATAGGGCAAGGCGGCGGGCGTGGCCGATATCGGTGGGTGGGTCGCGCTGTGTATGGGCTGCGAGGCGATGGGGGAGGATGCGCTGTAGCGCCGCGTCATCGAAGCAGGGAATGCAGAGGGCGATGATCAGATAGTTGAGCCAGGAGAGATTGCCGCTTAAAATCAGCAAGAGCTGGAAGGCAATCTGGATCAGGCCGGCGAGGTGGCGCAGGCGGCGGGGGGCGAAGAGGAAGAAGGGCACCACCAACTCGACGAAGTGGGTCGAGGCCACGCTGAGCTTGTGGATTAAAGGCGGCAACTGGTGAAAATACCAGCTCAAAGGATTGGGAATCGGTTGGGTCTGGTAGTGGTAGAACATACAGCTCAGATCGAGCCAGCAGGCATCGTTGCGGAGCTTGATCAGCCCGGCGCCGAAGATCACGCGGAAGAGCACCCAGCGGTAGAGCCACATCAGTGCTGCCGGCGAGGGAGCCTGGCGCGATCCGAGGGGGGCTAGGAAGATGGCGAGGAAGCCGCTTTCTAGGAGCAGGATTTCCCAGCCATAGCCGTAGAAGAGCTGGCCGACCTGGTTGAAGGACAGATAGATGGTCCAGAGGGCGCTGAGCTGGAAGATATTGGCGATGCCAAAGAGCAATAGGACCGAGAGCAGGAGCCCGAGGTGGCAGAGGGCCTGTAGCATCGCGTCCGAGGCGTCGAACCAAAATAGCGTCGGCATCCGGGTCCAGGCGGTGGCGCTGTCGCCGAAGTAGCGGGCGGTTTTTTCCAAAAAGAGCGAGGTGGGCAGCAGGCCGTCTGAGCCGATGAGGGGGCCGAGTTGGTGCGAAAGCGAGAGGAAGGCCAGGGTGTAGACCAGGCCGAGAAGGCGCAATAGGACGAAGCTGGTGAGCCGGTAGGATCCGGGGTCCAAAGGGCGGATCCACTCGGCCTCGACGCGGGGCAGTTGCTCGAGTACGGTTTTAAAGCTCATCTTTTGCGCCAGAGATGGGACGGTGTTGATTTGACTTTGAAGATAGGGGTGGGGAAAAATCGCGACAAGGAAGGGGGCCGGTATGACGCTGATCGAATTTGCGCTATTGAAGGGCGACTACGCCAAGAATGAGGCCGGGGAGCAGTTTTTTTTGCATCGGGACTGGCGACTGACCCCCGATCGGGTCGTGGCCATCTACCTGCGGCAGGATCACGAGGGGGAAATCTACTACTATCCCTTTGATCGCTTCGCCACCGATCGGATCGGCGATATGGATACCAGTGTGCCCCAGGTGGTCCTGGGGCAGGGGGCGATCTATATCTTCGACGACCTGGGTTTGCTGATTGGCGAGGTGGTGGTAGTCTCGGTGATGGCCTAGACGAACTGGTCGTCGGAGTCGCCGCGGGCGATGGTGACCTGGCCCTGCTCTTCCAACTGCCGCACCTGCTGCACGATTCTGAGCTGCACTTCCTCCACCTCCGAAAGCCGCATCGGCCCCTGAAACTCCATCTCCTCGGTGATGAAGGTCCTGACCCGCTCCGACATATTGCCCAACACCTTGTCCTTCATTTCA
>JAYYUU010000270.1:0-18031 GCA_036343835.1 Candidatus Latescibacterota bacterium
CATGCGCGATATAGGGGCGAGTTCACCGCTCCATTTGGGCTGGCGCACAATTGAGCCAAAAAACAAATCGCGAAACCATTGCTAAGATTCCCGCAAGAAAGGGTCGGAGACCTGAACCCCTATGGATAGTTTATTACTCGATTTCGGCACGCTGAAGCTCCATTGGCAAGCGGTGCTGCTCTCCTTCCTGTGCTCGTTTTTCCTGTCGAGCCTCGTCGCCATTGTGTATGAAAGGACCTTCCAGGGTTTGTCCTGGTCCCGGGGTCTGATGCAGAGCATGGTCCTGGGCAGCGCCATCACCTGTCTGTTGATGATCGCCATCGGCGACAATATAGCCCGGGGGATCGGCATTGTCGGATCCCTGGCCATTATCCGCTTCCGCACCAATCTGCGCGATCCCCGCGACCTGGTGTTCCTCTTCGCCGCGCTGGGGGCGGGCGTTGCCTGCGGCGTGCAGAGCTATATCGCCGCATTCGTCGGCACCCTGTTCTTCTGCGCCATCGCCCTCACCATGCAAGCGTCGTCGTTTGGCATTCGGCGGCAGTACGACGGTCTGATCCGGTTCCAGATCCCCGCCGGGCCGACTCTGGCCGCCCAGGTGGCCGAGATCATGCAGGCCATCCCCAGGACCTTTGCGCTGGTCACGCTGCGCAATGTCGCTCAGGGCGATCTCGTAGACTACACCTATCAGGTAAAACTGGCGCGCGAGACGGATTCGTCTAGCCTTATGGAGGCGCTGGAGAATCTGGAGGGGATACGCGGCCTCACCTATATGAACCACACCTCCACGGTCGAAGTCTAAGCCATGCTAAAGAGAAATCTGTTTTACGTCATCCTGGTGCTGTCCGGTTTGGCCGCGGCCTATGGGTACTGGGCCTGGCAACTGGATCCGTATCTGGTTGGCACCGTGGAATCCCGGCTGCACTCCGTGGGGGCGCGGGAGGGCGGACGCATACGGAAAATATTGGTCACTACTGGCAGCCAGGTTATGGCCGGGCAGACGCTGGCGCGGCTGGACGCGTCCGATTTGGTGGCCGAGCGGGATCTGCTCCAGGAACAACTGGTCTCACTGGAAGCGATTCGGGTGGCAGACCGGCGGCGATATGCCCTGGAGTACGATCTGTTGCAGTTGCGCGTGTCCCAGCAATCGGCGGCGATGCAGGCGGACCTGGCCGAGTTGGACGCGCTCAATCAGGAGATTCAGATTCTCCAGGAGGCCGAGGCGGCGGGTCTGGGTCGGGATCGCGGTCTGGCCCGGCTGCTCATTCGGCGCGACGCCCTGCAACAATCGGTCGCCGAACAGTCGGCGCTCAGCCAAGAGCGGATCCGGACCGCGCCCGACGGCGACCCGCTAGCCAGCCGCGATACCGTCCTCACCTCGCTGCTGGGCGACCGCACGGAGCGCATAAACGAGATACGTCACCGACTCACCCGGATCGAGCAGCGGATCGAGTTCCGCATCGTAAAAGCTCCCTGTGATGGGCAGGTCGTGGAGGTCGCGGTGCGACAGGGCAGCACGGTCGACGCGTACCAGCCCATCCTGACCGTCGAAGACCCTCTGGTCTCTTTCGTGGAGGTCTACGTCCCCGAAACCCAGGATCGGCGGGTGAGGGTGGGGCAGCCGGTCGAAGTCTACTCGCGGCGATCGGACCAGTTCAATACCACCGGCCACATCCGCTTCGTGCATTCTGGATTTTCTCGCATGCCCGCAAGGCTCTGGCTGCGCGGCCAGATGCTGTGGGCCCGCAAGCTGCGGGTGGAGCTGACGCCGCACCATGCGCTTTTGCCCGGCGAGTCTGTGCAGGTGCGGATTCTCGCAGGGGACGACGGCGGAACGTCCGGCATCGGCCCTCGCTCCGAGGATGCGGTCGCAACCGACGGGATGCCCAGAGCAATGGGGCTAGGGGACGAAACCCAAAAGCGGAGCAGCCATGCCGGCACCGGATCATAGACGCCATCATTTCGGCCTGCTGCTGACGTTGGTGCTGGCCGCGATCGGCGCTAGGGCGGAAGGTCCCGGACCGGTCGATCCACACGCAGAGGAAGCCACCGTCGCTGGCACCACACCCCTCACCACGGAAGAGGCCGTGGGTCTCGCCCTGACCAATAGCCGGCAACTCCAATCGCTGAATACCATGGTCGAGATACAGGATTATCGCAGCCATTCGACCGGCCGCCGCGACAATCCGGAATTGCGCGTTAGGAATCTGTCTACTCGCAACGAAAACGAGCGCTTTGACGAGTTGGAGATCGGCCTCCGCTGGCGGCCCCCGGCCCTGGGAGCGGCCGCCGAGGAACGACAGCGGGGTCAGGTCGGGCTCTGGGAGCGCAAGGTGGAGGCCCAGCGGGCTGGGGATTGGCTGGGCTCGCGGGTGCGCCGCGCCTGCGCCGATGTGATCCTCTACCGCGAATTGGTCCGCCTCGCCGCGGCACGCGTCGACAACGAGACCCAGCGCATCGTCCAGATCAAGACCATGGTGGACCTGGGCCGACGCAGTATCGTCTACTACACCAAGGCCAAGATGATGGTGAGTGAAGCCAAGAACGAGCACACCCGCTATCTGCAGGCTTTGGGAGAGGAAGAGCGACGACTGCAGCGACTGCTGGGTGTTTCCACGACCATCGACGTCGCCTTCGAGCCGCTGCCCGAGGTAAATCGAGATCGGCAAGAGCTGCTGGCCATCGCCTATGCCCATCGCCCCGAAATACCGCTGGTGGAATCGCGCCAGCGGCTGGCCGTAAAACAGCACCAGCGCGAGGATCGGCGGCGACTGCCGTGGATCTCCTTCGTGGAAGTATCCCATCACCGGGAGCAAGGGGCGGACGACTGGCAAGAGTTGATGTTTGGAGTGGAGCTCCCCCTATTTGGCCGCAATGGCGGCCGCAGCAAGGCCACGCGGCTGGGTATTGCCCGCAAAGAGGTCCAGGCCCTGGCCATTCGCGAGGGCATCGAGGATGAGGTCTACGACACCTTCTCCGCCTACGACGAAGCGCGGCTGACCTGGCAGCTGGTCCGCGACGACGGCCAACTCTTGATCGAGGACGCCTCGCGGCTGATCGCCGAAGCGTCCGCACACGGCACCATCCACGCCGACGAGGTGCTGGAACTGGAGCGCACGATCATGGATACCCGAGTGATTCTCGCGCGCCGGCGGCGCGAGCTGGCGCGTACCATCTACTTTCTGTGGTACGCACTCGGCATTGAGCGGCCGCAGCAAGCAGCACCCCCAGCGGATCGCTGAGCGATGGAAGTGGATTTGAGCGGGATCCGACGCTACGAGCTAAAGTACACCGTGACCGAGTCGCTGGCCCGGGCGATTCGCGATTATATCCAGCCGCTGTTTTCACTGGATCGCCACGCGACGCCCCAACAGCGCGGTTATACCGTCAACAACGTCTACCTGGACACCCCCGGCTTGCGCTTCTACTACGATACCAAGTTCAAGCAGGAGACGCGCCTCAAATCCAGGGTCCGCTACTACGGTCGGGCACCGGACGACTTTGTGATCTTGGAAGTCAAGCACCGGCACAATGCCATTTCCTGGAAGCGCCGTCGGCAGATACCGGCCGATGAGTGGCCGAGGGTCCTCGACGTGTCGAGAGCGGAACAGAGGTCTCCCGCCCATATCGACCTGCCGGAGACCTTCGAGGAGGTCAACCACCTCTACTGCACGACCCCCGTGCTGCACGTTCGCTATTTCCGCGAGCCCTATGTGAGCGATATCGACGCATACGGGCGGATTACCTTCGACCGGGCGCTGCGCTACCGGCTGATCCACGGCTCGTACGAGATCGGTGGCCGCGACGACGATATGACCTACTACGACGATCCCGTCACCGCCCGATGGGACGATTCGCCCGTGGTGCTGGAAATCAAGACCGAGGCCTTCGTGCCATTCTGGGCCATCGACCTCATCCGCCGCTTCTCCCTCGTGCAGCGAGGGTATTCCAAATACTGCTATGCGGTCGATCAGTGTCTGGAGAATGGCTACGACGCGATGGAGTTGGCGCTGTGAGTTGGTCTACGCGGGCCGGTGGAGGCGGTATCGCCAGCAGCGCGGCATTCTACCGGGGGCTTGGATCTGCTCCAGAGCTTCTCGTTTCGTCCTCCTGTGTTGCTGCGGCCTATTGCCCGGCTGCGGCAGCAATGACCCCGGCAGTCCGGGGCCAAGCGACCCTCCGCTGATTCTGCTGGCCAGCTACTCGCTGGATTTCCGCGAACCTTCTGGATTGACCGTGGACGGGGCCGGCACCTCCCTGTGGGTAGTCGGCAACCGTGCTCAGCGCATCTACCGGCTCTCGCTGGACGGCCTAGGTGCAAGGATAGGCTCGATTTCAAGGGAGACGACCTGGAGGGCATTGCCTGCGACCCCGCTGACGCGAGCCTGTGGATAGTCGAAGAGGAGCGCCGCGAAGTAGTGCACCTAGATGTGAAGGGCGAGGTGCTAGCCCGGCACAAGCTCGATCTGGAGGGGAAGCCGAATAGCGGCCTGGAAGGGATCTGCCTGGATTCGAGTGGAATCGCAGAGATTGTCAACGAGAAGGATCCGGGCTTATTTATCGCGTTGAACGCCGACTTGTCGATAGCAAGTCAGCGCGAGTTCGACTTCGCCGAAGATCTCTCCGGCCTGGACTGTGGCGATGGCCATTTCTGGGTGCTCAGCGATCAGAGCCGGATGCTGTATCGGTGGAGTCCCGCTGGCGGCGTGACGGGCGCTTATCCGCTTCCCTGCGACCAGGCCGAAGGGAAGCGGTGGATCTAGCCGCCGGTCTGGTCTATATCGTCAGCGAGTCGGAAGACCGGCTCTACGTCTACTCCATCGCATATACAGAATAGGACCGTGGGCATCACCGGTACCGTGAGTGGGTGGGGCGAAGGCTTTGTTGGGGCGAAAGGGTCCTCTTAAATTATGCGAACTGTATTTTGCGAATACGGAGCGCGTTTGTCGCCTGCGGCTCGATGAGCGCGTGCTAGTGCCTCAGGGGCCGGCGGAAATTGTGGTGGATGGCTTTTCTCCCAATGGGCCGTGGCACAACTACAAGATTCCGGTAATCGACGGCGCCGGCAACCTCTACGTTGGCGTCGGCTCGCCCTCCAATGCGAGATCGAACGGGAAAGAGCAGGCGGCGGCGAACTCGAAGTGGAGACCTATAAGGTGCGTTGTGCAGCCTGCCATATGTCGGATGGGAGCGGCGTGCCCAATGTACAGCCATCCCTGCGCCATTCCCCGGTCGTCAATAGCGAGGTGGAGGCGCTGGTGCAGCTAACGCTAGAGGGGTGGGTGAGTGGTGAATATGCCAATCGCATGCCGTCGTTTGCCCACCTAGACGACGAGGCGATCACTGCGGTGCTGACGTATACGCGAACTCATTTCGGCAATCAGTCGAGGCCTGTCAATGAGGCTATTGTACGGGCAGTGCGCAGAGACATCGATAAATAGGACATCCTTAACGCGGCCGCGCGTCCATCAGCACGAGATCGACCCGGCGGTTGCGATAGCGGCCTTCATCGGTATTGTTGCTGGCGACGGGGCGCTCTTCGCCGTAGCTGGCCACGTGCATCTGGGTCATGGGCAGGCGGTAGACCTCGTTGAGGAAGAGCCGTACGCCCTCGGCTCGCTCCGCGGCGAGTTTCTTGTTCTCGGCGTCCTTGCCCTGGGTGTCGGTATGCCCTTCGAGGATCAGGGGGAATCGCGGGAAGGAGCGGATAAAGCGCGCCACGTAGTGCAGCCGCTCGTACATCTCGGGGGTGATGACCGGGTCGCCCTTGTCGAATTGGATCGTCTCCAGCAGCACGAGTTTGGGCTCGAGGTAGTAGCCGCGCTCGAGCGCGATGGGTGATTCGGGGTCGGCCTTGTCGATCAGTTGGACTAGGTGGGCTTCGGCGCTATCGCGCCAGGCGCGGTGGATGCGCACCAGGGCCATGAGCTGGCCGCGATTCACGACGCGGAAGATACTGCCGGGTTGGATGCCCTCGCGGCTGCCGAAGTTGATGATAAAGCGCCCCCGGCTGACCCCGGCCTGGGGACCGCGCTCTTGCGGAAGCAGATAGGCCTTGGTGATTCGGTATTTGGAGGGCTCCCATTCGGATTGGGACGGTGGCGCCTCTGCTGATTCCTGGGCGTTGCCCGGCGCGAAGCAAACGACGAGCGCGAGCAGTGCGGCTAATGGCGACTGGGGGTTCATACTCGGCTCAGGTGAGGGCGCCCGCCAGTTTGAGCAGCACGGCCTTTTGGCTGTGCAGGCGGTTTTCGGCCTGGGTGAAGACCAGCGAGCGCTCGTCGTGGAGGAGGGTCCCTGTGATCTCGTAGCCGTGGTGGGCGGGCAGGCAGTGCAGAATCTTCAGGTCTAAGCCCGCAAGCAGTTCTTCGTTGAGCTGATAGGGTTGGAAGAGTCGCACGCGCCGTTCTTTCTCGCCGGCGAATTTGGGGTCGGAGAAGAATTCCATGTCGATCCAGGTGTCGGTGTAGACCGCGTCGGAGCGCTCCAGCGCCGGGCGCAGGTCTTCGGTGTGTTCGTAGAGCCCTAAGCGCGTGGCTTCGGCGTAGAGTTCGTCGTCGCGGGCGGCGGCGTTGACCTCGGGGCAGACGCAGGTGATGTGCATCCCGACTTTGACGCCGGCGGCGATGAGCGAGTTGGCGACATTGTTGAGGACCCCCACGTAGGTCAGGCGCAGGCCCTCGAGCCGGTCGTAGGCCTCCTGCAGGGTCGTCAGGTCGGTCAGCGCCTGTAAGGGGTGGTAGCGATTGCAGCAGCCATTCATCAGCGGCACTTGCGAGCTTTCGGCGGCGCGGCGGATATCGGCGTGTTCGAGCAGGCGGGCGACGATGAAGTCGGAATAGCTGGAGAGCACGCGGAACTCGTCGCCCAGGTCGGCTAGGCCGAAGTTGGTGTTCTGCCAGTCGAGGTAGAGGGCGTGGCCGCCCAGTTGGGTGGCGCCAATCTCGCCGGCACAGCGGGTGCGGGTCGAGGTTTTTTGGAAGAGCAGCGCCACCGTGCGCCCCGAGAGGGCGCCGGCGTAGTGCTGTGGATTGGTCTTGACGTCGAGGCTGCGATCGACGACCTGGTGCACGTCCTCGGCAGACCAGTCCTTTAAGCTAATGAGATGCACTTGCGCCCCCTCAACCCAGATGACGGCCGATTTCAGCCAGAATTTTTTCGTGAATTTCGCCGATCTCACCCTCTAGCCGCAACCCGGAGGCGCGGGGGTGGCCGCCGCCGCCGAAAGCTCCGGCGATCTGGCTGACGTCGACCTTGTCGCGCGAGCGCAGGCTGATGCGGTAGCACCCCAGCTCCTGTTCCTTGAACAACACCGCCACCTCGACGCCCTTGACCATCAGGCCGTAGTTGGCCACTTCTTCGGGGTCGCCGGCTCGCATGGCGTCGAGATCGAGGTGTAGCACTGCGACCTGACCCTCGTGGTGTAGCGCGAGGTTGGCGATGGCCAGGCCGCGCTGTTTGACCGAATCGAGGCTTTTGTTGCCAAAGACGTGGTCGGCGAGATAGTCGAGACGCACTCCCTTGCGCGCCAGATCGGCTGCCGCCTCGAAGGTGGAGGGTTGGGTCAGCGAGAAGCGGAAGCCACCGGTGTCGAAGATGATTCCCGTATAGAGCTGGGCGGCGACGGCGTCGTCGATCTCGTAATTGAGGCCGGTGGCGAGGTGGTAGACGAGTTCGCAGGTGGAGCTATAATTGCCCACCAGATTCACCGTGCCAAAGGGGTCGCTGCCGTGGTGGTGGTCGATATTGAGGATGCGAATGTCGGCGTCAAGGCCTTGCTGCACCGCGCCGATTCGGTCGAGGGTGGGGCAGTCGGCGACGATGGCGCAGCGGTAGCTTTTGAGGTCGAGATCGGCATAGTGGCGCACGTCGTCCCAGCCGTCGAGGAAGTAGCACTGGCCGGCCGGTGGATCGGGCAGGCCGATATCGGCGCGCTTGCCCAGGGTCCGCAGCAGGTGCGCCAGCGCCAGGCAGGCGGCTAGCCCGTCGGCATCGCTATTGACGTGGGTGGTCAGCAGAAAGTCGTCTCCCTGCTCGATAAACTCTTGCGCTGTGATTAGCTTCAGATCCAAGTTATTTCTCCGGTCGCGGCGCGCGCAGGACGAAGTGGATGCGGTCCGAATCCTCGGTGCCCCTATTAAATGTGAAGCCGTCGAAGGCATCGAGCAACTCGAAGGCGCTCGCCTCGACGCGCTCGGCGACGGTGGCGACCGCGTAGATGCGCTGGACGTGCGATTCCGCGAACACTTCGTCGCTCTTGTCGAAGCGAATGCGAAAGTGGTTGTTCTGCAGTTTGGTCTCCGGGTCGTAGATGCTGTGGCGTTCGTAGGAGAAACCCGGCCCCTGCTCGCTATCGCGCATATCGCGGAAGTAGCGCAGCGAATTGCGCTCGGTGCAGATGTCGAAGACGAAGAGGCCGCCCGGTCGCACGATGGTCTCCACGCCCTGCAGGGCCTCGTCGAGTTCCTCTGGCTCGAGCAGGTAGTTAAAACTGTCGTAGATGCAGACCGCCGCGTCAAAGGACCCCAGACCCTCGAGCTCCCGCAGATCGCGCTCGACGAATTCGACGTCGGTATCGACGGACTTTGCGCGCGCGATTCGCAGCATGTCGGCGGAGCGGTCGACGCCCGTTACCTCGTAGCCCAGCCGTCCGAGCTCGAGGGAGATATTACCCGTGCCGCAGGCCAGATCGCAGACCACGGCGGCGGTGGGATCCCAACGCTCGAGCAGCGAATGGACGTAGTCGACCCATTCGCCGTAATCGACGTGGCGCATCACGTAATCGTAGATGGGGGCCAATCCCTGATAGGGATCCTGGCGCATGCTATTATTGCCCATCGGTCTAATCCTAAAAGCTCAGGTCCTCGTACGGGTCGCGGCGCTCCTCGCGGATGATTCGGTAAAAGCGCTGGCGGTCGCGCCGGGCGGGCGGCCGCACCGGGATGTCGAGCACCTCGACGTCGAGCAGCCGAGAGTCGGTCTCGATGAGAATCTGTGCGCCGACGATTATTGTGTGCGAGGCCTTAGCCCTTTGCCCGCCGACCTGGATCTGTCCGGCGTCGCAGGCTCGCTTGGCCTCACTGCGCTGCTTGATCAGCCCCGTGTTCTTCAGAAAGATATCCAGTCGCATCGTCTCCCGGTCGGCGCAGGTCGTCCTCGTCGAGACGGGTCTCGATGTGGATCTGCTGCCGGTATTTGTCGATGAGTTCGCGCATCGCCCGTGCGGTGCGGGTTTCGCGGATCAGCCCTTCGAGCGATGCCTGGTCGTCGTTGATCTTGATGATGTGGCCGCCCTCCTCGAGGAAAAATGGTTCGCTGATCTCGCCCAGGCGGAGGCCGCGGAGGTAGGGCTGGAGGAATTCGGGTATCTGCTCCCTGGGAAAACTGCCCCACAGACCGCCCTGCATCGCCGTCTGCGGATTGCTCGAATGCTGGCGGGCGAGTTGGGAAAACTCCTCGCCAGCGAGGGCGCGCTGGCGCAATTCGACGAGTCTTGCGCGGGTGTGGTCCTTGTCGTCCTCGCTGGTGCGGGCCAGGATCAGAATATGATTGGCGCAGAGGGCATCCTCGCGCCTTTCGCGCAGCTTGATCAGATGGTAGCCATAGGGGCTCAGCACCGGCTCACTGGTCTCGCCCGGTTTGAGCGCGAAGGCCGCTTCCTCAAATTCGGTCAGCATAGTTCCGGCGGAGAAACAGCCGAGATCGCCGCCGTGACTGGCACTGCCGGGATCCTCGGAGTGCTCGCGGGCGACTTCTGCAAAGTCCTCGCCGACAGCCAGCATCGCCTGGATCTTCTCGATTCGCGCCAATTTTTCTGCGAGCACCTCGTCGCTGGGTTTGATCTGGAGCAGGATATGGCTGAGCGAGATCTGGGTCGGCAGCGTATCGCTGTGGGCGAGGCGGAAGACCTCGACGTCGCGGTGATTGACGTGGACCCGATAGGCGACGAAGGCGCGCATCTGCCGCGAGAGCAGGCGGTGGCGGATCTCCTTGCGATAGCGGGCCTTGAGCTGGCGCTCGCTCAGGCCGACGCGCTCGAGCATCCGCTCGAATTCTCCGTCGGCCATGCTGCTCTTGGCCAGCAGGAATTGTTGTTTGAGCATTTCCTCGACTTCGGACGGGTCGATCTGGATGCTGTCCTTCTGGGCCTTGAGGATCAGCACCTGCTCGTCGACCATATCCTCGAGGATCTCGCTGCGCAGCGTCTCGAGCTGGCCGGGTTCGACAAAGGCCGAGAGGCCGCGCTGTTCTGCTTCGAAGCGCAGGCGGTAGTTGAGCTCGGACCAGAGAATGGTCTGGTTGTCGACGGTGGCGACGATGCGGTCGATGAGTTCGGGGGCCGCCCAGGCGTGAGGCGCGAAGCAGAGGACGGTACAGAGGGCGAGCAATAGGCAATTTTTCATGGGCGACATAGATTTTAGGGCTACATCCCTGCCGTGGCATCGCCTGGTGAGGGGCGATCTGCACCAGCGGGATGCGCGGTCGGTGACACTGGGTCGGTGACGGCCCAGTCTGCGGTGTCTTTGAGTTGGGCGATGAGTTGGTCGAGTCGAGTTTTGTGGCGCTCGCGCACCAGGGCCTCGACGATCTCGGTGCGGACCTGATCGATATTGCGGATCGTGCCGGCTTCCCCGCGCTCGAGGATTTGGATCAGGTGATAGCCGTATTCGGTGCGGATCGGTTTGGAGATATTATCGAGCGGCATTTCCCGGCTCGCCGCCCACAGCGCAGGTTCGTCGGCTTGGGAGAAGTAGCCCAGGTCGCCGCCTCGGTAGCGGGTATCGACGTCGAGCGAGTGCTCGCGGGCCACCTCGGCGAAGTCCTCACCCTGCTGCAGTGCCTGGCGCCTGGCGTTGGCGTCGCGATGGCTGGCGAGCAAGATGTGGCGGGCCTTGACCTCGGGTTGGGTCCGTTGGAACTGGTCCTGGTGCGCATCGTAGTAGCGGTGGATATCGCCCTCGCCAAAAGCCAGCTCCTCGCTGGCGAATTCGGCGTCGAGCAGCGCGGCGACCAGCAGGTCGCGGCGAGTTTGCTCGAGGAGTAATGCGAGCCGGGCCTGCTGGTCGAGCTGACGGGCGAGGGCCTCCTGGTAGAGTAGCTCCTGCCGCACCCAATCGTCGATCAGCTGCGCCCGCTCGCCCGCCGACACCACGGCGTCGCGGCTCGGCATGAATTGGCTGGCGAGATCGGCGGCGGTGAGTTCGGCGTCGCCGACGCGGGCGACGACGTCATCGCGGGCGCGCGACGAGTCGCACCCCAGTAGCGCGCAGAGCGCGATCGCGATTGGGGCTTTCAGAGGATTTCCTCCAGGGTGTCGCGAGCCTTTTCGAGCCTTTCGAACTCGTCGCGGCCCTGCACCTGGACCTCGATACTGAGCCGTTCGCCCAGGTCGAAGTCGAGCTGGGTGGAACACTTCTCGACCATGCGTTGGATATCGACTGGCGAGACCTGCCGCTCCGGCGGGAAGGCGAGGCGGAAGCGACTCTTGTCCAGCTGCACGCTCTCGACGCCCAGCTGCCGGACCATGACCTTGATCTCCATGAGGTGCATCAATGAGCGCGCCGACTGCGGCAGGCGACCGAAGCGATCCTCCATCTCCTCGCGGAGTTCCAAGAGGTCGATGATGCGTCCGGCGTTGGCTAAGCGCTGGTAGAATTCCATCTTCTGGTCCGGGTTGGGGACGTAGTCGTCGGGAATATAGGCCGAGACCGCGATTTTGATATCGGGCTCGGGGCTGTCGGGCACGGTTTCGCCCTTGAGCTCGCGCATCGCCTCGTCGAGCAGGCGGCAGTAGAGATCGAAGCCGACGGCAGCGATAAAGCCGTGTTGCTGCGCGCCCACCAAATTGCCGGCACCGCGGATTTCGAGGTCGCGCATGGCGATGTTGAAGCCCGAGCCGAGGTCGGCGAATTCCTCGATGGCCCTGAGCCGCATGCGGCTCTTCTTGGTCAGTTTCTTGCCCTGGGGTACCAATAGATCGGCATCGGCCCGCTCGTGGGAGCGGCCGACCCGCCCGCGGATCTGGTAGAGCTGGCTCAGACCCAGGGTGTCGGCGCGGTTGACCAAAATGGTGTTGACCGAGGGGATGTCGATGCCCGACTCGATAATCATGGTACAGACCAGGCAGTCGTATTTCCGTTTCAGGAAGTCGAACATGACCTTCTCGAGCTGCCGGGGTGGCATCTGGCCGTGGGCGACGGCGAAGTGCACCTGCGGTAAGAGATCTTGCAGATATTCGCTGAGCCGGTGGATAGACTGCACCCGATTGTGCACGAAGTAGACCTGGCCACCGCGCTCGACCTCGCGGTGGATCGCCTCGGCGATGCGGGTCTCGTCGAAGGCCAGGATCTCGGTGTGGATCGGCAGGCGGTCCTGCGGCGGGGTGTTGATCACCGACATGTCGCGGGCGCCCATCATCGACATGTGCAGGGTGCGCGGTATGTGGGTCGCGGTCAGGGTCAGTACGTCGACCAAGCGCTTGAACTGCTTGAGCCGCTCCTTGTGGCGGACCCCGAAGCGCTGTTCCTCGTCGACGACCAGGATGCCGAGGTTGCGGAAGCGAAGGTCCTTGGAGAGGATGCGGTGGGTGCCGATCAGCACGTCGACCTTGCCATTTTTGCAGTCCTCAAGGATCAGCTGCTGTTCCTTGGGGGTGCGGAAGCGGCTGAGCACCTCGACGCGGGCCGGGGTTTGGGCCAGGCGTTCGGAGAAGGTCTGGTAGTGCTGTTCGGCGAGGATGGTGGTGGGCACCAGCACCGCCGCTTGTTTGCTATCGCAGACGGCCTTGAAGGCAGCGCGCACGGCGACCTCGGTTTTGCCATAGCCGACGTCGCCGCAAACTAAGCGGTCCATCGGATGCGGCGACTCCATGTCCTTTTTGACCTCTTCCATGGTCCGCAGTTGGTCGGGGGTCTCCTGGAAGGGGAAGGCCGCTTCCAGCTCGCGGTGCATCGGGCCGTCCCGGGAAAAGCGCACGCCCGGGCGGGACTTGCGCTCGGCGTAGAGCCCGACCAGCTCGCTGGCCATCTTGAAGATCTCCTCGCGGGTCCGCTCCTTGAGCTTTTCCCAGGCGGTGCCGCCGAGTTTGCTGAGGATCGGGGCCTCGCCCTCGGAGCTGGAGTATTTGCGCAGGCGGTCGAGCTGCTCGACGGGGATAAAGAGGCGATCCTTGCCCTGGTAGGTGACGGTCAGGCAGTCGTGGTCGCGGCCACCGATCTGCAGTCGGCGGATGCCGGTGTAGCGGCCGATGCCGTGGTTGACGTGGACGACGAAGTCGCCGCGCTGCAGGGCGCCGTAGTTGGAGATGGCCGCGCCCTGGCGGAAGCGGCGGTAGCGGTAGCGCCGCTGCTGGCGGCTGAAGATCTCGTGGTCGTTGATCACCGCCAGCTTGGCCGCCGGGAAAGTGAAGCCCCGGTGCAGCGAACCGAGCCCGAACTGGATCTCGGGCCAGTCGGCGAAGATCTCCTGTAGGCGGCTGGTCTGTCCCTTGGTTTCGCAGCGGATGTGGATGGCATAGGACTCGTCGGAGAGCCGGTCGATCTCCTGCCGCAGCAGGGGGAGTTCGCCCTCAAAGGCGCGCGGTTCCGAGGCGTCGAAGCGGATCGCTTGGGCGAGTTGGCCTACCGGGGCGGGTTCGAGGCGGGTGTGGGCGCCCAAGTGCGCGCTGAGCCACTCCTCGTCGCGGATGAGGTCGGTGGGAGGCAGGAGCGTTCCCTGCTCCCGGTGGCGCTCGTATTCCTTGCGCGACCGGGCCAGGGCCTTGTCGAGCCCCTCGGCGATCTCCTCGTCCTCTGCGAGGAAGAGCAGGGGGTTCTTTAGATATTCGAAGAGCCCTTCGTCGCGGCCGTAGAGCAGGGCTGTATAGCTCTCAATGCCCTCGAGCGATTCGCCGAGTTCGAGCTGGTCTTTGAGCGGCGCAAGCGCCTCCTCGGCATCGATGGCCGCGATCCGCTGGAGGTAGTCTTCGTAGAAGGGCGAGCCGAGGAGAATCTCGCGCGCCGGCAGTACCCAGGCCTCCTCGCAGGTGCTCAGCGAGCGCTGGGTGCTGACGTCGAAGCGGCGGATGGATTCGATTTCGTCGCCGAAGAATTCGATGCGATAGGGATGCTCGACGCCGAAGGGATAGACGTCGAGGATGCCGCCGCGCAAGCTGAATTGGCCGATGCCGTCGATGGCCGGCACGCGTTCGAAGCCGCAGTCGACCAGGTGCGAGCAGAGCGCATCGGGATCTTGCTCTGCCCCCACTTTGAGATCGAGGGTGCCCAATTCGAGGGCGTGGGGCGGGATCAGCGGCAGCAAGAGTGCCGGGGCCGGGGCGACGACGATGGTCGGCTCGCCGCGCATCAGCCGCGAGGCGGCCTCGACGCGCAGACCGGTGATTTCGCCATCGGGGGACTGGCGGTCGTAGAGCTCGACATCCCAGGTCGGAAAATAACAGACGATCTCCTCGCCGGCGATGGCCTGGAGATCGTCGCGCCACTGCTCGGCGCGGTCTTCGCTGGCGGCGACGATGAGCACCGGGCGGTCCAGGACCCCGCGGACGTGGGCAGCGAGAAAGGCGGCGAGGGTCGAGGGCAGCCCGTGCAACAGGATCTGCTGCTGCTGCTGGAGTCGGGCGACGACGTCCTTGAAGCTCTCCGTCTGCGCTGTCAGGCGGGTGATGTGGTCTAGTGAATGGGCCGAATCCATCCCGTTCTCAGTGGGGTAAAAAAGAGGGAATCAGGCGATAGAAGCAATAAAGGTCAATCTTCACGAAATAAGATTAACCAATATCTTCTGTCAAGAAATCACATCGGCATTTCAGGCTGAGTTCTTTTGTTGCCGGCCAGTTTTTCCTCCACTATGGCCGCGCGGACCGCGATGGCCTGGCGCTCAAGATCGTTGCTTTTGCGGCGCGAGACGAAGAAGAGATAGATAAAGATCCCGGTGGCGACCATGAATAAGAACACCAGTGCCACCAGCACCAGGAAGCGATCCTGGCCCACAAAGATTATCCCGGCGCAGCACAGCAGCCAGGCGGCTCCGCTGCAGCCCCAGAGGATGCGGCGGAAGCGCTTCCACTGGGTGCGCTTCCAGGCGATTTGGCGCAGGTCGGTAGCTCATGCCCTAAACGCGAAAACGACCCGTAGGCCGTTTGCAAAAAAGATGGTCAATTTGGTGTGTCCTTCTTCATCGAGCTACTCATTATAAAGTCTGGTAAAAGGTGCACAAAAGCAATGGGATAATTTAATTTTTCTTTGGGTGAATGACCCGGAAGATATACCAGTTTTTCGCCGTGTCGGCGCGCATTAACTCAAAGCGGTCAGGTCGTTCTTTTAATTGCGCAAGGACGCGGTCGCTGGCCGGAGCCAGGTCGTCGGGCAGGTTGGGGTCGTCGGGGCCGATAAATACGTAGTGCGTTCGCCGCCAATTTGCGCCGTAGTTCACGGTTGGGCGATTGTGGTGGATATGGCGCTCGAGGCGGCTGGAGGTCATAACGACGTCTTGCGGGTCGGTGTGTGCCCGCAACCACTGGCTGCCGGTAGAATAGTCGATAAAGCCGCGTCCCGAAGCCTGGCGGGCTTGGCGGAAGGGGACTTTGATGCGATAGGCGTTGTGCACCAGCGATAGAGGTAGTACCGCGATGAGCAGCAGCAGCGGGATTTTTGCCGCCAGATTCGCGGTGCCCAGGCGCTCGCCCAGCGTTTGCAGGCTGCTCCACGCGAAGAGATAGAATACCGGCAAGAGCGGCAGCAAGAGTCGCAACTCGACCCAGCCGCCGGGCCGAGCCACCGGGATGAAGGTCCAGTTGCAGAGCACGCCGAGAAAGACCAGCTGGTATATCCAGAGCAATTGCAAGCCGGGTGCGTCGGCAGCGCGCCACCGCAGTATTCCTGCGGTGCTACCCAGCAATACCAGGCCGCCCAAAGTCCAGGCGATGATCGCGTAGAGACCACCCAGGCCCAACTGTGTCGAGATCGCATCGGCGGCCTGGCCGAAGACGGGCAGCGTCAGCGCGGCCAATTCTTTGAGATAGTAGCAGAGGGTCCAGGCCATAAAGACCAGGCGATCAAGTGGCGAAGTCTCGAAGCTGACGATTTGCTGTAGATAGGAACCGGGCACCAAGCTCCCACCAACCGGTCGGGAATAGGCCATCAGCAACGCCAGGAGCGCGAGTTGGTAGGGCAGCCACCATCCCAGTCGCCGCCATAGGCGTTTATAGATTAGATGCAGGCCCACCGCCAGCAAGAGCGAGAAACCGATCGAGCGGATCGCGGCGGCAAAGGCCAGCCCCAGGCCCAGGCCAGCTAAATTGAGGTCGAGGAGTTGCCGACCGCGCAGCCAGCGGTCGTAGCACAGCACGGCGGCTAAGGAGACCAGCATATAGGCCGACTCGCTAAAGACGCGATTGGCGTAGGCGATGGCCCAGGGATTCAAAGCGACTAGCGCGACCAATGCCAGTCGCTCTCGTCTTTGGGTGAAGGGTTTGAGCAGCGCGTAGAAGATGGTTAGATAGGCAAAGAAGAAGGCCGTTGAGCAGAGCTTGAGCGCCGTTAGCGACCCGGCAAAGAGATAGGCGACCGGACTGATCAGCAGCGGGTAGCCGCTGGGTTGGGAGTTGGGGACGACTGAGCCCTGGTCGGGGCCGATGTGGAGCACCGGCCCCCGTCCCTCGCTGATCGAACGGGCGAGTTCGGCGTAGACGGCGTCGTCGCCCATCGAACCGACGGCGAACTCGTCGAAGCGCGCCCAGAGCAGCAGTAGGCTGCAGAGGACAATCAGTGGATAGCGGTTAATGGCCATAAAAAAATGCAGCTTGCATAAGTTGCGCGTGGATGGGTCAGCACTTGCTTTATCAATGACGCATGGGGAATATAGAGTCGGAAAGACGGGAAACAAAATCAAATAGGCTGCTGCTATGACACTCGATACGGCAACAAAAATGGCGCAGGTCATTGCCGTGTACTCGACGGCGATCAGGGAGGCGAGTAGGTCGTGATTACGGGTAGCGTCGAGGCGGCCCCGCTGATCGAGGCGCTATTCGAGGCGGTGCGCGGTTGCCCATTGTAGCGGAAGGCGGCGCCGGGGACGTCCTCCGAAGTGTGGGTCAGCAGGTGTCGCACCCGAATGGCGTCGGCCCCGGGGAGATCGATCTTCCAGCGGCTGATCGGTGCGTCGAGATCGAGCAGGTCTTCCTCGACGAATTGCATGACGATGGTCGCGGCGAAGGTCATGGTGAGCGAAGCGGGGTGGTAGGCGGTAGACGCCGTGGCGGATTTTTCGCCGTGGGCATCGGCGAAGCCAAACCCCCTGGACCGCCGCCGGGTTGGATTCCGAGCACGCCATTGCCAGCAGCGTTCCGCACAACGCCGCGCCGAGGAGGCGCAAGGAATACGGATGCACGAGTATTTTCCTCTGTCGGGATAAAAGCGCTGGTGAACTCTGGCATATATTTGATATGGTAGCCCTAGCCCAAAACAAGACCGAAGATACATTCTCATGCAGGAAAAGTTGGCCATCAGGATCGAGCCGTACTACCAACTAGACCTCTCTACCGGATGCCTGATTCGGTACCTGGCCATCCTCGTGATCGGACTCCTGGCGGTCCACTGCTCGCTGCAGATTTGGCACTACCAATGGCACGAAGTGCCCTGGCCGCTGCGACAGCTCTTTGATGTGGATGAGGAGGACAGTGTCCCCACCTGGTACTCGGCAAGTGCGCTGCAGCTGGCGTCCGTTCTGCTATTGCTCATCAGTCAACGCAAGCGGGCTGATCGAGACCCGTGGGTCCGGTATTGGTGCGGGCTCTCGCTGGCTTTCGCGGCTCTTTCGTTGGGCGAGATAGCCGGTTTCGGTGATGTTCGCTTTTAGCTTAGTAAATTTTGGCGGGCAAGGAGAGCCATTCCCCTCAGCGTCCATACGTGGTCGGTTAGCCCAGCGGCCATCGCCGGCGTTCGAGGTTGGTATCCCTTGCTGAAGCGATAGGTTTTCCGGTTTTTCCGACTATTGCGATGCCGATCGGTGCCGTTGAAGCGTTCCAGAAAAGAGGGGT
>JAYYUU010000271.1:0-12359 GCA_036343835.1 Candidatus Latescibacterota bacterium
AAGTCGGGTGGGGTCGACGGGATTTTGTGGGTCCAGACCTTGCCCGCGGGGTCGATGAGAACCAGGTCGGTGAAAGTGCCGCCGACGTCGGCGCCGATGCGGATAGAGCGGGATGTGGACATGAGATCTGTCAGGCCTCGCTTTTGAGGATGCGGTCGATCACGCCCTTGGGGTTGCCGCACCAGCGCAGGACGATCACCAGGTCTTTTTTGGGCTCGACGAAGACGATATTGCCGCCGGCCCCGCGGGCGGCGAAGCTTGCGGTGCAGGCCAGGTCGGACATCGAGTCCTGGTGGTTGAGCCACCACAGCAGGCCGTATTCGGGGTTGATGGCGCAGGGGGTGGTGGTGTGGTCGATCCAGGCATCGGACAAGAGCTGCTGGTCGCGCCAGCGGCCCCGGCGCAGATAGAGCAGGCCGAAGCGGGCGTGGTCGTAGCTATTGATCCAGACCCCGCCGCCCCAGTGCGCGCCGCCGGATACGGATTGGATTTTCTGGCCGCTTTCTTCGACCCAGGAGGTCTCGTAGCCGTGCCATTCCCAGGTTGGCGAGGCGCCGATGGGGTCCATGAGCCGCGTTTTTAGTATGGTCGGCAAGGGGGCGTGATACAATCGCAAGAGGCTCAGCGAGGTGCGGTTGACGCGGATGTCGTTGTATTCCCAGAAAGCGCCGGGCGTTTGCAGATCGCGATAGTCAGCGACCTGGGCGGCGGATCCGCCGATGGTGCCGGCCTCCAGGCCGGGGGCCGATGAGCCCACCTGGCGGCCGCGGTCGATCCAGTCGGGGATGCCAAAGAGCTCGCCCTCCCATTCGCTGGTTTGCTGTAAGAGCTGACGCCAGGTGATCTGGGCGTTGTGGTCGGAGGCGAAGCCGCCGTCTTTTACGGTGTGGCCGACGGGCTTATCGAGATCGGCGAAGAGGCCGTCGCCGTGGGCGAGACCGGCCACCGCCGAGAGATAGCTCTTGCTGCAGCTGAAGGTGACTTCGACGCTGTCGACGGGGCCAAAGCGGCCGATGAGATAGCCGTTTTTGACGACGAGACCGGCGGCGGCGCTGCGCTCTTTGAGTGGTCCGAGCTGGCGGTCGTAAGGGTGGCGCTCGCCCTTGGGGATCATCGCGGTGAGATCGTGGGAGGCGGCGATCTCCTGGGTGGCGGCATAGGTGAGGGCGGCGGAGAGTTTGGTTGTATCAAAACCCGCCTCGCCGGGGTCTATGCATTGCCAGTAGTCGGGGTCGGGATAGTAGTCGGTCACGGGGATTCCATTTCTTTAATGGCCACTGTAGTTTGCTTTCGCACTGCGGCGGATATTGTTTAGACTCGGCTAAGGGTACTAATACATAAAGAGAACGTGGGCAACTAAACCGGGTATTCGGTATAAAGACAAGGGATTGGCGATGACTGAGGCAGAGTTGGGCCGGCTATATGGCTGGGCGGAAATTGATCCGAATGATCCGGTAGTAGCCGGGTCGACCGGCACCTGGCGGATCACCTACCACGCGGGGCGTTACGGCGTCGACGACGGAGGGGTGATAAAAATCGCCTGGCGCGATGTCAGCGACTGGCAGGCGCCGCAATTCGAGGATCCGCAGGCCTCGGGCTATGCCACGGTGTCGACGACGGGGCCGGTGACCTTAAGGCCGGCGTTCGAGAAGCAGCGCTATATAAGGCCGTGGCGGCTCTGCGTGACCATCGACGTACTCGACGATTCGCTGGCCGAGGGCGATACGGTGACTCTGACGCTGGGGGACAGATCCGGGGGCAGTTCGGGCATCCGCGCCCAGACTTTCTGCAAGGATGCGTTCGAATTCAGGGTGGCGGTGGATTGGTGCGGGACCTGGGTCTACGAGCGGGTGCCCTCGCCGAGCGTGCCGATCATCAGCGGACCAGCGCATAAGCTGGTGGTGGTCGGTCCGTCGGAGACGACGCCGGGAGAAGAGACCTGGGTGGGGGTCAAGGCCGAGGATGTGTGGGGCAATCCGAGTCGGGGATATGCGGGCGAGGTGCGGATCGACGGCGGCGGGTTGGAGGGCTTACCGGAGGTCTATCGCTTTGCGGAGGGCGACCGGGGGGTGATGCGATTCGAGGGGGTGAGTGCGCCGGTCGAGGGCGTATATAGAGTGGAGGTAGACGACGGCGAGCGGCAGGCCGAGGGCAATCCCCTGGTCTGCGTGGCAGAGCGCGGTGTGCAGCGGCCGTTCTGGGGCGATCTGCACGGGCAGAGCGAGGAGACGGTGGGAACCAATCCGGTGGCATCCTATTTCCGCTTTGCCCGCGAGGACGCGCTGGTGGATTTCGCCGGGCATCAGGGCAATGATTTTCAGATAACCGAAGCGGTCTGGGAAGAGATCAAGGGGCAGGCCAATGCGCAGAACGATCCGGGGCGCTTCGTTGCCTATGTCGGCTGGGAGTGGTCGGGCAACACGCCGGTGGGCGGAGATCACAATGTCTACTATCCCGGCGCAGACGGGCCCTTGCACCGGTCGAGCCACGTCTTGATCGCGGATAAGTCGGACCAGGCCACGGATTGCGCGCACGTGACCGACCTCTACGCAGCGCTAAGGGACCGCGACGCGCTGCTGGTGCCGCACGTGGGCGGCCGTTACGCCAACCTGGACTGGCACGATCCCAAGCTCGAGGCGGTGGTCGAGGTCTATTCGGAGTGGGGCGAATTCGAGTGGTTTTTGCGCTGGGCGCTGGAGCGGGGCTATCGGGTGGGCTTTACCGCCGGCAGCGACGATCACAAGGGCCGCCCCGGCGCCGCCTATCCGGGCAGCGGGTCGTTCGGCGTCTACGGTGGGCTGACGTGCATTTGGGCCGAAGAGTTGACGCGCGAGGGCCTGTGGGCGGCGTTGAAGGCGCGGCGCTGCTACGGGACCACGGGGCAGCGGATCCGGCTGGAGGTGACGGCGGCCGGCCGACCGATGGGGGCGGAGTTTAAAGCGGACGGGCCGCCGGAACTGGAGGTGAAAGTCTGGGGGACGGCGCCGATCGAACGGGTGGATATCTTCCGCGGATTAGAGCAGGTCTACACCTATCCGGAGGCTGTCGAGCGGGCGCCGGACAAGATCCGCGTGGCCTGGTCGGGGCAGCGGATCAGGGCGCGGAACCGGCTGGTGCGCTGGGACGGCGGGTTGTCTATCGACCAGGGGACGATAGTGTCGGCGGCGGGGTATGCGTTCGACTCGGCTGCGGAGGGGATCGAAGAAGTCAGCGAACGGGCGGTGGCGTGGAAATCGGTGACCACCGGCGATGCCGACGGGGTGGTGCTGAGGTTGGACGCGCCCGACGAGGCGGTGCTGAGTTTCGCCACGCCGGTCGTGCAGCATCGGGTTTCGCTAGGGGCGATCGCGGCCGGGCCGGTGGTGGTGGAAGCCGGGGGGATCGACATTCGGGTGGTTTTCGAGCACGAGCCGCTGGGCATCGGGCGGGAAACGGCGTTTTCTTTTCAAGAACAAGAGCTGGCCCCGGGTTCCCATCCCTACTGGGTGCGGGTGGTGCAGACCGACGGGGCCAAGGCCTGGGCGAGTCCGATTTATATCGCGATCTAAGCGGCGGTTTATTCTTTATCAGGAGGATTTGTCGATGTGCAGCAGTCCACGAAATCTCGAGCCTAGCTACGCCGATCGCACCGACGATGTCGAGACCAAGATCGAGATTTTGCGCCGGGCGCTGGCTGCGGGCGACCACGCGCTGGCCCTCGGGGTGGCCGATTCGATCAAGGATACCGTCGCCAGCGAGCGGCTGCTCAACGCCGATCCGGGGC
Organism: Candidatus Latescibacterota bacterium; assembly: GCA_036343835.1. Lineage (GTDB taxonomy): Bacteria > Latescibacterota > UBA2968 > UBA8231 > UBA8231. Next base: position 3,764 of record JAYYUU010000271.1, read on the forward strand.
CGGTCGATCTGGCCGCTGCGGGCTGGCGTCCGGTGGCGGAGTTGCCGGAGGTCTGGGCGCGCTGGGCCGATGGCTGGGGTTTGTATCGGCGGGTGCGACTCAGCGAGCCCGTGGGCCAGGCGCGGCGCGCTGAGCCGGTGGATCTGCTCGTCGGGATGCCTGCGGATCGGGTATCCTCGCCGGGACGCGAGCTGCGTGTGGCCCGGATCGACGGCGGCCGCCCGCAGGAGCTTTGCGCTCAGGTGTACGGCGAGGTGCAGCGCGGATCGGATTGGCTGGCGCACCTGATTTTCGAGGCCGATGTCGAGGCCGGTGGCCAGACCTGGATGCTCGTGTTTTGTGCCAACCCCGCTGCTGAGTTGCCCGACTATCCCGGACGGATGAGCGTGCGGGGCGAGGGGGTCGGTCTGGAGATCGAAACCCCCCACTACGTGGCGACGCTTTCCCGGCAGATGGGGCAGCTGGAAGCGCTGACCCCCAAATGGCACGCGGGCGGGTTGCGGCTCTCGACGCATGGCAATGGGCACGGTGAGCCGCCGAACCTCGACTGGGCTCACGATTATACCACTGCCGGTCCTTTCCAGAAGATGCGGGTGACCAACTGGTCCGAATGCCCGAACTACGAGGTCGTTCGCGGCCCGCTCTGCACCATCGTGCGGCGCTTTGGTTTTCCCCACAGCCCGGTGCACCCGCTCTTTGCGCCGAGTCGCCTCTTCATGGATCTGATATACTTTTTACGCCGGCGCGCCCTACTTCCTCAAGAGCGGCCGGATGGAGGCCACGTGAGACTTCTGCGCGCATGTGGCCCGCGATGACGAGTGGTATTTCGGCGGTCGGCCCTTCGACGCCGCGCTGTGGATGGATAAGGCGGGCCAGGTGCACGAGGGCTCGGTGCCATCGGATCAGGTCGACCAGGTCTGGGGGGTAGGATTTTTCCACCGCCAGAGCCGCGACAGCATCTTCGCTATTTACCTCGACCATCGGCTCGAGGGAGGTGCGGGTGCCGGACCGGCCGGGACGACGCCGGCAACGCTCTACCCGCATATCGATCTCACCCTCGACCATGCCAAGCCGGGCGGGACACCGCACGCGTCGGTCTGGTGTCGCCCGATGCTGCGCGACAACGCCTGGCTCGAGGCCGGCACCTCGCTTATCCAGCGCAATGCCTATCTGCTGGCCCCCTATCCCGAGGAGGGAGGGGCTGCGGGATTGGAGGCGTTGCGCGAGCGGTTGCTGCATCCCCTGGTGGTTGCTGCGGATGGGACCGCACCGCTGGCCGAAGCTGCAGTAGACGAGGGCCAGCCCCTGGCGCGGATCGGCGAGCGCAGTGCCGACTGGCCGCGGAAGCACGCGATCTGGCAGGCCATGCGCGAGGTGCGCGAGGATCAGTTCAGCAATGTCGACGCCAGCCTGGTCGATATGGGCTACATCTGCGATGTGCGCACGAGGGGCAGGGAGATTCGCGTGTTGATGACGATGCCCCACAAGGGGCGGCCGAAATACAATTTCCTCGCCAATCCGCTGCGGGAGCGGTTGGCGCAGTTGCCCGATGTCGGGTCGGTCGTCGTCGATCTGGTCTGGGAACCCGCCTGGTCCCCCAACCGCCTCACCGATCTCGGCCGCGAATTGATGGGCATGGATTCTGGTTGATATGCGAATGGAGGAGGTTCGGGCATGGCCAGGATGACGGCGGGGCAGGCGCTGGTCGAGTCGCTGCGCGCCCAGGGGGTCGAGGTGATTTTCGGGATTATTTCCAGCCACACGCTGGACATTTTCGACGCGCTCTACGACCATCGCGATGCGATCCGCTTTATCGGCGCCCGGCACGAACACGCCGCTGCGATGATGGCGGACGGCTACGCCCGGGTGACCGGCAAGCCGGGGGTCTGCCTGACCAGCACCGGACCGGGAGCCGCCAATTCGATGGGGGGTATCGGCGAGGCCTACTTCGCCTCTGCGCCGGTATTGCATCTGACCAGCACGGCGGCGGAGGAATTGTACGAGCGCGGCCTGGGCACCATCCACGAGACCAAGGACCAGCTGGGGATGTGTACCGCGGTGGCGCAGCAGTGCTTCCACATCAGCCGGCCGGAGGAGACGCCGGAGCGGGTGCGCGAGGCCTTTGAGTTGTTCGGCCGGCAGCGCCCGCGGTCGATCCAGATCGAGATTCCGGTCGATGTCCAGGGGCAGGCTGCCGAGATGGAGATCCCCGGGTCCGTGGAGAGCGAGGCGCCGGGTGCGGAGCAAGCCCTGGTCGAGCGGGCCGCAGCGCTCTTGGTCGCTGGCATACGGGTTGGGATTTTGGCGGGGACGGGGGTCCATCGCTTCGGTGCCACCCGGGCCTTGACGCGGATCGCGGAACGGCTGGGCGCGCCGGTTTTCACCACCGCCAATGGCAAGGGGGCGATCGCCGAAAACCATCCGCTGAGTCTGGGGATCTTTGGCGGCGAATACGATTTCCCCCCGGGCGGGCGCGAAGATCCGCGGCTGGTTTTTGCCCATACCCTGGATACTCTGCTGGTCGTCGGCTCGAGTCTGTCCTACTTCCGGGTGAAGTCCCAGGGGTTGGAGCAGCCGGCCCATCTGATTCACCTGGATATCGATGCCGCGTCGATCGGCAAATGGTATGAGCCGGAGGCGGGATTGGTCGGCGATGCGAAGACAGTGCTGACGCAGCTCGAAAAGGCATTGGCCGGCGCGTCGGTTGGATCGGAAGCGGGTTATGTCGCGGAGGTCGGTAAAATCCGTTCGGCGATCAGAGCGTATAAACGCGAGACCATGGCCAAGGAGACGAAGATCATGGAGGCCATTCGCGCCGCCGTGGCCGCGGACGCCGTTTTCGTCGGCGATGTCGCCGTCTGCAACCACCGGGGCAGCAACTACTGTCTTGAGGTCTATGACCAGCGGACCTATATGACGCCGGCGTGGGGCGGTTTGGGTTTTGGTTTGCCCGCTGCGGCCGGTGCGGCGGCGGCTCTGCCCGATCGGCAGGTTCTATGCATCACCGGGGACGGCGGTTTTCAGTTCAATATCCAGGAGCTGGGCACCTGTGTGCAGTACGGGCTCAAGCCAGTGGTGCTGGTCTTCAACGACAGCGCCTGGGGGCTTTTGCAGCATTTTCAAAAGACCCGGAGCAATGGGCGCTATATTGCCAGCGAACTGCACAATCCGGATTTTCGCCAGTTGGCCGAAGCCTATGGAGCCCGCGGGGTGCGGGTCGAGTCGCTCGCGGAACCGATCCCGGCGCTGGAGGTGGCGCTGAAAGCCGAGACGATCACGGTGATCGACGTGTGGACGCCCGATGGCTTTGCCCATTTTACCTGATCGAGGGGTCCAGTGGAAATCAAACTTTTAGGAGAACATATCGGGGCGGTGGTCGAGGGCGTCGATATTCGCGCGTCGATCGACGAGGGGATCCTGGTCCAATTGCGCGCCGCGCTCTGCCAATACGCGGTGCTGGTCTTTCGCGGCCAGGCGGTCACCGACGCGGAGCACGTCGCTTTCAGCGAGGGCTTTGGTGCGGTGGAGCTGACCTTGCCGAACGACCCCATCGTCGATGGGGGGCCGGTCGGGGTACTCGCCAATGTCGACGAGCGCGAGGAAATCATTCCGCCGCAAGATCTGCGGATGCTCTATACGTTGGGCAATGCGCTCTGGCACTCCGACGGCTCGTTCAGAACGATCCCTTTGCGCGTTTCGCTATTGGCGGCCAAGGTGGTGCCGCCGGAAGGGGGCGAGACCGAATTCGCGAGCCTCACCGCGGCCTATGCGGCGCTCTCCGACGGGCGGAAGGCGTTGCTCGAGAGATTGGCCGCCGAGCACAGCCTGGCGCATTCGCGGGCGCAGATCGCACCGAACTTGCTGAGCGCGGCCTTGCTGCAGGAGACGCCGCCGGTCGTGCACCCGCTGGTGCGGTCGATTCCCGAGACCGGGGCCAGCGCTTTGTTGGTGGGGTCGTATGCTACGAGGGTGATCGGCTGGCCGCTTGAGCAGGGCCAGGAACTCCTGCAGGAGCTTTTGGAGTGGTCGACCCAGCCGCGATTCGTCTACCGGCATTCGTGGCGGGCGGACGACCTGGTCGTCTACGATAATCGCTGCTCTTTACACCGGGGACGACCGTGGCACCGGGGGAAGTACAAACGCATTTTGCACCGCACGACTATAGCGGGCGACGCGGCGGATTAAGACTAGAGCCGAGCTGTCCGGCGCAACGAGCGATCTCGGATGCAGATGGCTCGTTTTTTATAGGTCCAAGGTCTCCATCGCCACCTCGTCGGGATAACCCGGCCAGAGGTGCATGCGTCTTTCCATCGGCGAAAAAACTACCGCGAAGTCGGTGTGCAGCTCGCCCTCGCCGCGCTGGCAGATCGCGCCTGCGGGATTGCGGCTGCGCAGAATCTCCTGCGGCTGGGCGCCTGAGGCGAGCAGGGTTTGTGCGGTTTTCAGGCGCTGCACGCCGTTGTGGTGGATGGTCGCGTGCTGGGCGGGGTTTTGCTCTGCGAACTCTTGGTCGAGGATGTGGTTGGTATGGGCCAGCGGGACGGTCGCGGGATCGAGGACGACCATACCCGCGCTGGTTTTTTCTAGCAGGGCCAGGCCGCCTTGCGCATCGCCGAGGACCAGGCTGAAGCCATAGGCGTTGAGTTGGAGGGCGCGGATGTGGGCGGTGGCCTCATCGACGTCGGCGCAGGCGGGCAGGATCGAGTGCAGTGCGGTCAATGAGAATAATCCTTCGTCGCGCAGGGGGCCGGGGATGCCGGTCATGCCCAGGGCCAGGCCGCATTCGTTGATCCCGGCGATGGTCCAGATCGTCCCGGCGAAGTGGAAGTGGCGGTGGGCGTAGCCGGTGTCGGGCCAGGTTGTTTCGCAGATATTCATCCCCAGGTCTTGCTGGCCGATATCGTCGGTCTTGCCCAGGAGCGGGCGCCCCTGGGCGTCGCGGCTGCCGACTACCGTACACTGGGGCAGATGGCGGCCCAGGCGGTGGTAAAAGGTCAGGGTGAAATAGCTTTCCTCGTCGAGGCCGAGACCTGCGGCCAGGCCAGCGCACTCTGCGGCGCTTTGCGGATAGAGCTTTTCCTTCTCTTGGCGCCAGAGGCCCAATTGCGGACGGATGCGCTCGAGGAGGGCAGTCTGCGAGGCCACCTGGTAGCGCTGTTGCAATTCGTCCAGGCGCCGTTCGATCCAGGGCAGGGCCAGGTCGCGGGTGGCTTCGCCTTGTTGCTGGCCGCGTTGGCGGGGGGTGCCGCGGGTTTCGATGCGGAGCATGATCAGCCCAGTTGGGTGGCGCGACCGGAGGTGTCACGGTAGCGGTCGAGCTGGTCTTCGTCGAGCTCGATGCCGAGGCCGGGGCCGTCGGGGATGCGGGCGACGGCGGGGCCGAGGGCGAGGGGCTTGGTGAGCAGGTCGGCTTGGTGGTATAGCGGTCCGAGGAAGTCGCCGGGATAGCGCTCGCTGTCGATTGTGGGCTCGGCGACGCCGAGGTGGAGCATGGCGGCGGTGGCGATACCGAGTTCGAGGTTGGAGCCCATCGAGCAGACGAGGCCCGCGGTCTGGGCGAGCTGGGCGATTTCGCGAGTGGCGGCGATGCCGGTGTGTTTGCCGGGATAGACGCCGAGGATGTCGGCGGCGCCTAAGTCCGCGAGGTGACGGGCGTCCTGGAGGGTGAAGACGCTTTCGTCGGCCATGATCGGCACCCGGGTGTCGGCGCGCAGGCGGACCAGATCTCGAGGGTCGGCGATGGGCACGGGTTGTTCGGCGAAGAGCAGATTGCAAGCTTCCATGCGGGAGAGGCATTGGCGGGCGGTGGCCAGGTCCCAGCCCTGGTTGGCGTCGATGCCGATGGGGATATTGGGGCCGGCTGCTTCGCGCACCGCACGGACGCGGGCGGTGTCTTCACGGGGGTCGAGACCCACTTTGACCTTGAGACAGGTCGCGCCCCACTCGAGAAAACGCTCGGCCAGGGCTACCGCCTGTGGCACCGGAAAAGCGCCGACGACCATTTTCATCGGCAATTCGTCGCGGACCTTACCGCCTAAGAGTTGATAGACGGGCTGGTCGGCCGCCTTGCCGCAGAGATCCCACAGCGCCATCTCGACGGCGGCTTTGGCGAAGGGATTGTAGCGGATGGTCCGATCGATTTTATGGCGTAGATGGGTGAGGGCGGTTGGGTCTTCGCCGACTATAGCAGGGCCGATCAGGCCTTCGATCGCAGCGACACACCCGGGGCTAGTCTCCCCGCTCCAGCGGGGGGAAAGCGTCGCCTCGCCCAGACCCACCAGTCCCGCGTCGGTGTGGATGCGGACGACGACATAGGGTGAAACCACGTGTTCGCCACCGGCGGTTTTGGTGGTCAGGCCCTCTTTGAGCGGGACTTCGACCGGGATCGTTTCGACGCGGACAATCTGCATCAATAACGACTGGCGGCGCTGGTCAGCGGGCACCAGCGGGCGGTGAAGAGATGATCGAGTAGCGCTTCCTGGGCCTCGGGTGTGTTGATGCGTTTGAGGGTCTGGGCGGCTTTGGCGCTGACGTAGCGGTTGTCGCTGTCGAGGGCGGTTACGAGTGCGGTCTGGGCCGGTGAGGCGCCGGGGCCGAGACGCAATAGGGCCAGGGCGGTATTGCGGCGGACCCATTCGTCGGCGTCGGTCAGGCCCGGTGCCAGGGCGGCGGCGGTATCGGGGTCGTCGCCGCCGATGACGCCTAAGGCATCGGCGGCGTTGCGGCGGATCTCTTCCGCGGCATCGGCGAGCATCCCGACCAGGGTCGGTGCGGCGGCGGCGGCGGTAGCGCCGATATCGCCGAGTGCGTCGGCGGCCTGGGCGCGGAGGGTGTGTCGTGCATCGCCGCAGGCTTTGACCAAAGCGGGTACGGCAGCCTTGCCGATGGCGGTGAGGGCATAACCGGCGTTGCGACGGACGGTTTCGTCCTCATCGGCGAGCAGGTCGACTAGGGCGGGTATTGCTTGCTCATCGAGGTGGTAGGCGGTCTGGAGACACGGTGCTTCCCGGGTATCGCGCAGGGCGTCGATAGTGCCGCCATTGATGGGCTTGCCATTTGCTCCCTTGTGCCAATTCCACTGACTTTGCCACATCGCCCGGCGCGGGTCGTCGTCCGCCGGCCAGTCTCCGCCTGCCGTATCCCAGGTCGGCCCGGTGGGCTCGTCGAGACGGGTGAAGAGGAATTTGACCATGTAGCGCTTGTCCGCGCTGGTATTGGGCATGGCGCGGTGCCAGAGATCGTAGTGGACGAGGACCACGGTACCTGCATTGCCAGTGAGGGGCACTTCGCCGGGGAGGTTGGCGTCGGGCGCGGCGTTGTGATACTGGCTACCGGGGACGATGCCGGTCGGGCCGAGGTCTGTGGGCGTGTCCTGCGGGTAGTAGAAGGCCATGGCCCAGCGGACGCGGTGGTGGCGTTTGGACCAGGAGTCCTTGTGCAATCTCTGGCCGTCGCTCTGGGGGGGGTTGAAGTGGCAGTGGCGGTGGGGGTGGTGATAGTAGCCGGGGCCGAGGATACTCTGCAGGGCACCGTGGACCACAGCGTCGTCGAGGACCCGCTGAATCGCGGGTACCCGGGGCAGGACATTGTTGCCGGGGTTGCCCTCGTTTGCGAATACTTCTTCGATGTGCTGGTAGATATCGCGGTGGAAATCGGCGGGCAGGTCGGTCTGCAAGGTGATATAGCCGTTTTTGATAAACTCCTGCATCCGGTCGTCGTTGAGCAGGCGAGCGGTCATGATGGTTCTCCGTTTTAGTCGGCGCGGAAGACGCCTTCTTTTTTTACGCGGTCGTGGATTGTGGCGAATTCGGCGGAGCCGTCGTCTTCCCAGATTTCAGAGCGGAAGCCGCGGTCGACGCCCTCCTGGTGGCCGGTGATCCGAGTGGGGGCGATATAGGACGGGCCGTAGTATGTTTGGCCGCCGGGCATGTGCAGGACGCCGACGTGGGTCGGGCGTTCGACGATGGCTTGGGCGGCCAGGCGCGCGAGCGCGTCTTCGTCGACTGCGAAGCCCAAACCCGGTCCGTCGGGGACGGGGGAGGCGCCGTCGATGACGGGGATCGTCGCGGTGGTGTAGTCCTCGGCGTACTGGTCGTTGAGATTGATCGAGTGGGCGGTATGGGTCGGCAGCACCGAGGCCATATGCATGGCCATCGCCTTGCCCAGGGTGCCGCCCTCGAATTGCAGCAGGACCTGGATATTGGCCTTGCCGCAAGCCCAGCCGGCGGCCATCGTGTCTTCCAATGAGCCGCCGATCATATACATGTCGGCGAGGCCGTAGATCAACTCCTGGACGCCGCCCAGCGGTGTGCCGTGCATGATCAGGGGCAGGTCGGTCTGCTGGCGCAGGCGCTGCCAGCCGTCGAGGTCCTTTTTGTCCAGGGGGTCTTCGATATAGCCGACGATGGGGTGATGCCGTTCCAATTCCACGATAATCGGCAAGGCGGAGCCGAGGCTGCGGTTGTGGTTGAAGTCGTAGTGGATGCGGAAGCTCTCGGGGGCGATTTCCTCAGCCAGGCGGGTTTGCTCAAAGACGTCGTGGTAGGAGCAGGTGTGAATTTTGAAGACGCGGTAGCCCTCTGCAGCGGCGCGTTTG
>JAYYUU010000272.1:0-5173 GCA_036343835.1 Candidatus Latescibacterota bacterium
CGTTGCCATAGGGCAATAAGTTCAACCACTCGATGGCCTCGTCGAGGGTCCTGGGATGGAGCATTGACAGCACCGGGCCGAAGAGTTCGTCGCGGAAGATGTCACGGCCGGGCTCGACTTGGTCGACGAGGGTCGGGCCGACGAAGAAGCCGTCTTCGGGCACGCCCGCGCGGCCGTCCCGGGCCAGGGTCAGCCCGTCTGACTCGGCGCTGGCGATTCGCGCGAAGAGGCGGTCGCGGGCGGCGCCGTCGATGACCGGCCCCATCTGCGCGTCGGGATTGTCATAGGTATTGCCCAGCGCCAGGCCATCCATCGCGCCCACTACCTGCTCGCGCAAATCATCGCCATTGCCCACACTCATCAATAGCGAACCAGCCATACAGCGCTGGCCGGCGCAGCCGAAGGCCGAGCCGAGGATGGCCTGGAGGGCCGGATCGGTTGCGGCGTCGGGCAGAGCTAAGAGCACGTTTTTGGCGCCGCCTGCCGCCTGCACGCGCTTGCCGTGTTTGCAGGCCTCGGTGTAGACGTGGCGGGCGACGCTGGTGGAGCCGACGAAACTCACGGAGGCGATACCGGGATGGGCACAGAGGGCGTCGACGACATCGCGGCCTCCGTGGACGATATTGAAAACGCCTGGAGGTAAACCCGCCTTTAAAAAGAGCTCGGCCAGGCGGTTGGCGGTCAGCGGCACTTTTTCGCTGGGTTTGAGCACGAAGGTGTTGCCGCAGGCGATGGCGATGGGATACATCCACATCGGCACCATCGCCGGGAAGTTGAAGGGCGTGATCCCGGCGCAGACACCGATCGGCTCGCGCGAGGTGTGGGCGTCGATGCCGCTGGCCAGCTCGGGTAAATACTCGCCCTTGGCCAGCTCGCCGATCGAGCAGGCGAAGTCGGCGAGCTCTAAACCCCGGCGCATATCGCCGCGCGCTTCCGCTAAGGTCTTGCCATTTTCGCGGACGATGATCCGGCTGAGCTCCTCGAAGTGCTCGTCGAGTAGATGGCGGTATTTGAAGAGGATGGCGACCCGGTCGTAGACGGGGGTTTTGGACCAGCTGGCGTAGGCCTTTTGCGCCGACTGGACGGCGGCGTCGACTTCTGCCGGACCGCACATCGGCACCTGGGCGATCACCTCGCCGGCGGAGGGGTTGTGGACGGGGCTGAAGGATGCGGCGCGGGGGTGGGTCCACTGGTCGCCGAGGAGCAGGGGGACGGCGTCGGCGCTCATCGGCGCTTTCTGTTGCGGTGGTAGTTGGTATAGACCAGTTCCTTGAGGATTTCGCGCAGCATCAGGTTGAAGGTGTCGGGGTCGTCGAGCATGCAGAAGTGGCCGACATTGGACATGGTGAGGACCTTGAGGCCGTGTGCGTCGTCGTCGTCGTCGTCGCTGGGGCTGCGGTTGGAGTTAATGGTCAGTTTGGGGATGTCGAGGGCTTGCAGGCCGTCGCGCATCTTCTGCGCGTTGCCCATGATCGCGCCGAGGACCTCAATGGCGATTTCGGGCGGGGCGGCAGACATCGCGGCGACAATCGGCTCCATGATCGCGGGATCCGCATCGTCGTTGAACATGTCGCGGACAAAGGGCCCAGCCGTGCCGACGAAGTCCTGGCGGAAGGGGCCAGGCGCTGGTCGATCTCGTCGGGAGTGGGGTCGGCGGTGAGATGGTGAAAATAATCGACGCCGACCAGACCGAGGACTTTGTCCCCGAGGAGGCGCGCCGCTTCGACGATGACGGGACCGCCCATCGAATGGCCGATGAGCACGATCTGTTCAAGTGCGAGGGCTTCGACTACGGCGGCGACATCGGCGCCGAAGGCGGATATCGTCCAGGTGTCGCGGTCCCTGCCGGACTCGCCGTGGCCGGCCAGGTCGATGGCGACGGTCTGGTATTGCGGCGAGAAGACGGCCAGCTGCTGGTCCCAGTGGTGGCGGTTACAGCACCAGCCGTGGGTCTCGTAGTGCAGGGTGATGCCGTCGGGGGAAGTGGTAGTAGCCATGGGGGCAATATGCGGCGTGGGATTGGTCGGCGCAACGTTTTCCTACCACAAGACCGCCGCATAAGCGGTCACCATTATTCGAGATCTCCCGCCGTCTTTCCCGTATAGCGCACCAGCAGATCCTGCAAGCGAATGATGGTCTCGGCGTGCTCGGCGTTGGCCTCGTTGGCATCGGCGAGCCGGCGGCTGAGCACGTGGATCAGGTTTTGCAGCACCTTGAAGTGCATTGCTTTGTTGGCCTCCAGCACTTGGTAGAGGTTCGCTTTGTCGATGGTCAGTGCGTTGGAGGGTTCCATCGCGATAATGCCGGCGGAGCGGGTCTCGCCGGTGAAGACCCCCATTTCGCCGACGGGTGCGCCGGGTTCGATATGGGCCAGCGCGTCCCCCGCCTCGCTGCGGACGCTCAAGCGGCCCGAGAGCAGGATCAGCATCTCGGTGCTCGGGTCGTTGCGCTTGTAGATCTGCTCGCCCACTTCAAAGCTGCGGTAGGTGCAGATCCGCAACAGGCTTTCTATTTCTTTGATTTCCAGATCGCGGAAGAGATGGATCTTTTCGACGATCTTGGCCAGGCGCTGCGAGTCGTTCATGTGCGGATCAATTCGCCGCGAAGGGCGGTTTGGGTGGCGGCTGGCCGACGGCGGACTCGCCGCCTTTGAGAAAGGGCTCGGCGTTGCCCCACAGTTTGGCGCCATCGGCGGAGGTCAGGGGCTCGCAGGAGTACTGGGCGAGGTAGACGCGGCGCATTTGATCGGTGGTATTGGTGCCGCTGGAGTGGAAGTTGTAGCTGGTGAAGACGGCGATGCTGCCGGCGGGAGCGATGACGGGGACACCGGGGTCGCTGCCGAAATAGCCGATCAAGTCGTTGCTGCCCTCTTCGCGAATATGCTTGACCCAGCTGCGGATCCCCACGCGCGAGAAGGGCAGGAGGTGGACGGTGCCATTTTCTTCGGACATGTCGTCGAGGGCGCACCAGCAGGTCAGGTAGGGCTTGTGGTCGGGGTAGCCGACATAGCCGGAGTCCTGGTGCCAGGAGAATTTCATCCCCGCCTCGGCGCCCTTGACCACGTATTGTTCCCAGAACAGGTAGACCTCTTCACCCAGAGTTGCCCGGCAGACATCGGCCATCAGGTCGCTGAAGAGAAACTCGCGCAACTGGGGCTGGTCGCGGAAGCAGTTGGCGACGAAGTAGCGGCTGTTGCGGTGATTGAGACCTAAGGTATCGGTGCCCTCCTCGTCCATCTTGGCGTTGGCCTGGTCGATAAAGGTCTGGCATTCGCCGCGGAGGAGGTCGAGGTGGTGTTGGGGGATGGCGTTTTCTAAGATGAAGTAACCCTCTTCGTTGAATTGCTGTTTTTGTGCGTCGGTTGTGAGGGGCATGGATGCTCCTGTTTTCGGTGTGCTAGTGTCCTGTTGCATAAATACTGCAACATAAACATTGCCGCCTTGGCGGGTTTGTTTTAGCGTAAGACATCATCCTACTCTGGAGCGATGTTATGCGGGGTCGCCAACCGATACCATTGGTGTTGAAACCGAAAGAGATCACGACGTTGCAGGCCCTCCTTAGTCAGGGTACTCTGCCCCAACGTGTGGCGCACCGTGCGCGCATTTTGTTAGCCCGTACTCAAGGGCATAGCGTTGACCAGGTCACCGTCAAAGTGGATCAAGACCGGACTACGGTCTGGCGGGTATGCCAACGCTATCTCCACAGCGGTTTAGAGGCGGCCTTGTATGATGCGCCTCGGTCGGGCCGTCCTCGCGTTTTTTTAAAGCCGGACCCGCCGACGCATTGAATCGCTGGCCTGTCGGGCGCCGACCCAGGTGGGCTGGCATCTGACGCAGTGGTCGACGCGCAGCTTGGCCTTGGCCGCCATTGAGCAAGCGCTGGTGTCGACGATTCATGCGGCCACCGTCTGTCGCGTGCTGCAGGCGGCCGATTTGAAACCGCATCGAGTGCGGGCCTGGAAGACCACCGTATGGGATGAAGAGGCCGTGGCGCGGGCGGTGAAAATTCTGTGGTATTACGAGCGCATCCAGTCGCTGTGGCAGCGCGGCGAAGTGGTCTTGGCTCTGGACGAAAAGCCCAATCTGCAAGTCCTCGAACGGACCGCGCCTACCCAGTTGATGCGGCCGGGGCAGATCGAACGGCAGGAATTTGAATATCACCGACACGGGACGGTCAACCTGTTGGCGGGGCTGACGTTGTATAATGGACGGATGTGGGCCGAATGTCTCGACCGCAATGACGGGGCGCATTTTCGACCGGCCGTGCGGCGCTTTTTGCATCCCTACGCTTGGGCGCGTCGGATCCATTTGATCATCGACCGTGGGCCCAGCCACACCAGTGCCGAGACGGTGGCTTGTTTCAAAGCGATGGCCCCCCGGGTGCAAGTACTGCGCACGCCGGTAGACGCGTCCTGGCTTACTCAGGCGGAGTTGCTCTTGGATGCCTTCAGTGTGCGCTATTTGCAGCGCGGCAATTGGGTCAGTCGGCAAGCGATGATCGATCATATCGGGGATAGCCGTGTCGAGTATAACCAGTATTTTGCCCATCCCTTCATCTGGGATTGGTCGGTACGTCGTTTCTACTATTGGCTCAACAATACACCTGGATTAATTCGTTGCAAAACTTCTGCAACAGGACACTAGTAGTCGTTGGAACACCATTCTTGGCCCTGGAGGCATTCCATCTGTTGAAAATCGTCAGGCGCCGCCTACGGCGTTCGCAGGGGCAAGTCGTAGGGCAAAGGGCGATCCGCAACGTATGCGGGTTCGTCAGTGTCAGCGCGGAGTGGCGGTCGGTTCGCCTACGGTCCAGGCTTCAGCGTCCTGCCAATGCCTTTTGCGCCGTCAGACCGCGTCTCGGCTCCAGGCGGATCAGCGTCTTCAGGAGCTCCCATTGCCAGGAGTGGGGAAAGCCATAGGGGTCGTTCTGGGTCGGCCAACCGGTCCAGCGGGTGGTATTACAGGGGTAGCGGATGATCAACTGGGCCAGGAAAATGTCGGGCATATCCCCTACCCAGATCTCCATCGCATCGAGAAAGAGCTCGTGGAGCTCCTCGTCGCCGACTTCTAGCGGCGCAATGCGCGCCACGATGCGGTCGTATTCCTCGTTGCGCCAGCGCGAGGTTGCCCACCAAAGCGGCGCCGGCTGCCCGGTAGGCCGAAAGTACTGCGAG
>JAYYUU010000273.1:0-6249 GCA_036343835.1 Candidatus Latescibacterota bacterium
TGCGGCCAGCACCACAAAGAGCAAAACCATCGGCCGCGCCGTCGCCGAGAACCCCATCGCAATTCCCCCCGCCCACAACCAACGCCTCGAGCCATTCGTGGATTGCAACAAAAAATAAAGACTCGCCAGATTGAGCAAGGTGATCGGCGCTGCGGTGAGTAGTGCGCCGTCGTAAAACACATAGGGTCCGTAAACCGCCGTCAATCCCGCCGCCACTAAACCATCCCGCTCCCGCCATAGCTGCGAGCCCAGCAGATACATCAGATAACAACTGCCCGTCCCCACGACCGCCTGCACCAACCCGACCACCCAGTATTCATAGCCAAAAAGCGAGTAAATGACGGCCAGAAAGTAGGGATAAAACGGATTCATAAAAAACGGGGTGTCACCTAGCCAATCACCACCGGCGATTGACCTGGCTCGGCGATCGTAAAATTCGGAGTCGATCAACAACACATCGAATAGCGGCGTATCGACGGCCAGGTAGAGATACGCCAGGCGCACTACAAGGGCCAGGGCCAGTATCGCCAAGAGGGTGGTAGTAGATCTAGCAATTGGTCTCATGGTTGCAAAAACCAATAATGGAAAGAGACCACGGGACGCAGATCACCGCCAAAGTGGATCGACTCGGTCGCAAACTCAACAGCCCCCAAAACGGTCTGCGCCGGTATTTCCCCGACGATCAGCTCGAGCCATTTCCTACCTCGCCCACCGGGCAATTCCACCGTGGCGACAGACTCCCCATTGGCCTTGGCGATAAAGTGCTGGGCGATGCCGGTGACCGTGCGCATAATCACCAGAGCCGGCTTGCCCGATTCGAGGTCGACCCGCATCTGCTCGCCCCCCGTTATCGTTCTACCCCCGTCGATATATCCGCCCGGATTCCCACCCGCTCCCTGTAGTGCCAGCAGTAAATTCGCCTCGCTGCTGCCCGGAACCCATGCGGAAGACCGATAGTTGTGCTGACTCTCACTCGCCAAATCCGCCACATCGACTATCGCAACGACCCTCCATCCCCTGGTTTGCAAGCTTGGGTTTCGCCAGGTCTCACCGTGTATATTTTCATCCCAATTTGCGCGATAGAGTACTTTCTCCGCATCGATGATCGACGGCGCAAAGACCCGAATACGGTGGAGCGGTTGCAGGAAGCTCCCCTCGGGAAAAGCAAACCAATTGGGGAAGATGGCGAAGTATTGTGGCCGGCTCTGCGGCGGCATGGCTTCCAACCTTTCATACACCGAACCACTGCCATGCCGCCATGCCGCGCTATGCCCAGCGCTGGTCAAACCGACGAGATCTATGGTCTCGCGGTGGCCAAAATAGCGCAACGCACCCGCATCGTTGACCGCAACTCGGGCGCCGGAGGGCAAATTCGCGTCGATAAAACGCGCCATCTCCACCTGCTGATTGCGGATATCGCTACAGTTTTCGCCATAGGCCACGGCGAAAAACGACGCCGACATGATCCCCCACAAACAGAAGCAGCAAGCGCAGCCCCACCCCACTTTACGGCCCCATTCACCCCCGTCTTTAACCAATCGCCCCAGACCCAGGCCGACAAAGAGGATATACAGCGGCAAAAAGGGTTGTTGATAGCGATTGAAATGGGCGTCGTATTCGACCAAGGTGCAGGTGGTCAGGACCCCACCGAGCAACCACCCACCGCCCAACGCGGCAAATCCCGGCTTGTTCTCTGCAAATTCATCCCATCCCCGGATGCTGAGTTCGGCGAGGAAGAATAGGGCGACAAAGGGAGCGAATACCATGCGGCGATAATTGCCGTCATAGGCGTATAGATTGACGCTCGATTGATGACCGAGGGATCCGGCGAGAATGCCCTTGATAAATTCGGCAAAGTCGAATAGCATACCCCGCAGCAGCTCGGGTGTCGAGGCGTGCGGAGCGGCAAAACGCCACTTGGCTTCGATCCCGGCAGCCTCTGGAGTTCCAGTGACCAAACCAACCACCAGAGCCTGTAGCCCATAGACTGCGAGCGGTAGCCACCACTGCCATCCCATTGGGTCGCCATCGCGCCAGCGGCGATAGACGCGGATGACCAAGAGCAGCAACGCCAGAGCAATCCCCTCCGGCCGAGCCAAAACCATCAGCACTGCACCGAGTGGGGCTCGCGCATCTCCTGACAGGTAGAGATAGAGGGTCAGTAGGATCGAAAAGCTGAAGAGACCGATCTCCATCCCGCTCTAATACCCCCACAACAACGGCCCACAACACAGCAATAGGACTGCAGCCACCCCAGCGCTAAATTCACCGGCCAATATCTTCCCCAACCGCAGGATGAGCTGCGCGCTAAAACCGAGCAACAACAACCCCAGCACCAGGGCGTATCCGGCGATCTCCATCCCCTCCAACCCGAGCAGGAAACCGGGCACCAGTAGCAACATATACAACAGACTGGTAGCCCCCGCGGTCGGACTGGCACCGGTATTGTATTGGAGAAAATGGCCGTCTGCAACCTGGCGAGCGTATTGGAAGTATATAAACGAATCGTCTAGCGGCAGTCCCCAGCGGCCACCAGTATGATAGAGCATGGAGGCCAGGTATACCGCCAGCCAAAACGTGGACAACCCCCAGAGGATAAACAGATCGCGCTTGGGCAAATTCATTTTATCGCGCCTTGTTAGCGCCAGCAGCTCCCATGCTACCAATATACGTTGAATCCCCCCTATCGGCATCGGCATCCCATAGGCAGAATTCCAACCTTAAACCGGACAAACGTATGCGCGCTATATTCGCAATATTCCTGCTAATGATGGTGCCCGCAACCCTCCGCGCCGAACGACCCCTTGACCATGGGATCTACGACCAGTTGCTCCAGCAGTATGTCGACTCCGACGGGCTGGTGCAATACGCCGCCCTCGCCCGTGACCGCGACCGGCTCGATGCCTATGTCGATACTTTGGCTCGCTATAGTCCGGAGAGCCACCCGGGGCGCTTCCCCGATCGCAATTGCGAACTCGCCTACTGGATCAATGCCTATAATGCATTTGTCCTCAAGGGGGTTATCGACGCCTATCCAATCGCCAGCGTCAAAGGCGCTTTCGTCTTCGGCGGCTTCTTCAACCGGCAGGAATTTGTCGCCGGGGGACGGAGCCTGACCCTGAACGATATTGAAAATGATATTATCAGACCCGAGTATCGCGAACCACGCATCCACTTTGCGGTCAATTGCGCTGCCATGAGCTGTCCCCAGCTCGAAAACCGGGCTTTTACTGGCCCCGATCTCGACTTTCGCCTGGAACGAGCACTCGAGCGTTTTGCCCGCGACCCGAAATACGTCAAACTGGGAGGTAGCATTCTATATTTGTCCAAGATCCTCGACTGGTACGGAGGAGATTTTTCCACCTGGTTTCCCCCCAATCGCCCCAATCCCAAAAACAAGCCCCCGATCGTCAATTATCTCCTCCCCTATCTCCCCGCTGAGACCGCAGCCCAACTCGCCACAATGGCCGTAATCGATCTCGAGTATTACGACTACGACTGGTCGTTAAATGAAAAAAACGAAAAGGGGAGCCTCCGCCACGCGGAAGACTCCCCTTAAATCCCTCTGCACTGCCCTAGATAAAAAAGGGATTGTGAGCCTTTTCCTCCCCGACCGTCGTAGCCGGTCCATGCCCGGGGAAAAGCACCACCTTATCGTCTAGGCTAAAGATCTTTTCCGCCACTGCTTGGTGCTGCGTCCGATAGTTGTCCAGGCTGCGAGTGCCCCCAAGTGATCCGGCGAATAGAGCATCGCCAACAAAGGCCACCTCGCCGTGAATCAGGCCGACCTCGCCCGGGGTATGACCGGGGAGAGAGCAGATTTCAAACCGCAAATTCCCCACGTGCACCACTTCGCCCTCCCGGAGTTCCCCCTCGATTTTATTGGCCAAAGTTCCCATCAATTCCAGATCGCCACTATTGATCAAAGCCGGGGCATCGGTCGCCTGGCAAATCTCGGATAGGGCACTGATATGGTCCTGGTGGCCATGGGTCAGCAAAATCTGTTCGACCTCTAAACCGGTGGTCTCGATATTGATCAGGATCTTTTCGGGGTCAAATCCAGGATCGATCACTGCAGCCTTGCCCGTTTCGCTACAGCCAACGATATAGCCATTCATCTGAAATCCGCTGCCGAGAACCAGCATCGTCACCACGACCCCATCGATCGAACGCCCAGCGGGATAAAGCGGAAAAAACTGCTTCGTGGCACTATCCTGCAGTTTCTCCGGATGCAAGGTCAGAACTTTTGCGAAACGATCTACAATGGCAGCGTCGGGGGTCAACTCATAGTCTTCTATCTTGGCGAGGTCTGCTGTAGATATACCCACCCTTTCCGCCAACGCGGCGTGGTCCATTTCCCGCCCGCGGCGCCCCTTGGCGATTATATCCCCGAATTCGTCCTCCAATTGGATATACATACCGTTAATCCCCTCTCCCATGCTGTATTGTTGCGCCCGTCACCACGCTAGATTTCCTCGGCGCGAGCAATTAAAGTGTCGAGATACCGATCAAAACTCTGCTGCCACTGCGATACGGTCTCAACCGGCCCGATCAGCTTGAAAAATACCGCGCCCGAGCGATGCGAGGCGATCGCCCCCAGCATTCGATAACCCTCATTGCCTGCTGCATTGCCCATCCCGCTAGAGAAGGTGCCGCTGATATCCACCATGGAGACTTCGATATCTCCTACCTTTTTGCTCCACCGCCTAGCCTGCTCCACCGTCGAACTGCCGTCCGGTTGGGTGAATTGTCCATACCAGCGTTCGATATTGGCTTCAACCCCCCCCCCTTGACCCGGACCAAAATAAAATATGCCCAGGGTCGCCTCCCCGGCACTTCCCTCCAGTCCATATTGGGCCAGCCGCATCGAACTGGAGGGTTTTTGTGCCAGCCAGTCCTCGGGCGCTACCGCGCTAAATGGACCCAGCGTTTGCCGTTTGTCCTGGACGGCTGCGCCGGCCAGCGGCTTGAATCCGCGCTCGGCCATGGCAATCGCCGGCTCTTTTTCGCTGAAGTTTTGACTGCAGGCCCCCAACGCAATCCCCACTCCCAGCAGGATAATACCCGCTCTGTGCTTAGCCATCTACAGCCCCCTGCCCCGGCTGCCACAATACATCGGTCTCCCCCCCCTTATTGGCGGCCCTGGCCATGACAAAAAGCAAATCGGAAAGCCGGTTGAGATACTGGAGCACGGGTTGGTCGACCCTCGCGGATTCGGCCAATCTCCACACCTGGCGCTCCGCGCGCCGGCACACGGTCCGGGCCAGATGCAACCATGCGGCCTGTGGGGTCCCACTGGGCAGTACGAAGCTCTTTAGTGGTTGCAAGCTCTCGTTGATTCGATCGATCTGGCGCTCGAGGTATTGGACCTGAGTTGGTTGCAGACGCAGTTTCTCGCCTTTGCTCTCCGCATCCGTACGGGGCACGCACAAATCCGCCCCAATATCGAAAAGGTCGTTTTGTACCCTGCCGAGCAAGTCATCGTAGTTCGACCCGGTTGTCCTGACCAGGCCAAGCGCCGAATTCAACTCGTCGACGCAACCATAGGCCTCAATGCGCAGACTGGTCTTGGGTACCTGGGACATATCTCCCAGCCGGGTCTGCCCCCCATCCCCGGTCCGGGTATAGATTTTTGTTAGCCTAACCATGCTCCCTACATTAGTCACTGGGGCGCGGCTACGCCAGTGCGCCCTAAAAGTAGGTGGCGGCGCTAAAGAGCAGGGCGGCTCCCTCAACCTCATTGTTTAGCGGATCGAGAGACTTGTCGCGTTGATAATCGAGCTTGAAAACCGAGTCCTCATTGGGGCGAAAATTCAGCCCGAAAGTCAAGCGACGCCGGCTGTCCCCGTCGCCATCGGTGTCAAAATCGACCTGGCCAAAGCGGAAAATGCCGGTAAAAACCGATTGCGGCAGCGCCGCGACGAGTCCCCGGCCAAAAGGCCCGTTGGCCTGCACGTATATCCCCGCCTGATTTTCCTGTAATAGACCGGTCTCCGCCGGGACATCTATCGCAGCGCTGGCGTATTCGCCGACCAATTCGAAACTGCGCCAACTCGCCTCCCAATCGAGAGCCCAAATGGTCACGCCTCGCCTAGTATCGATTTCCAGACCATCGGCTTCCCAGAGATTGTAGGGCCCCGTGTGGAGCGATACCCCAAATTCGTAGACGGGCTGTGGGCTGAACGCCAGACGACCCACCCACGACGGCCGATTGTTGTTGTCTGCAAAATTCCCTCTTCCCTCGCTGAT
>JAYYUU010000274.1:0-7554 GCA_036343835.1 Candidatus Latescibacterota bacterium
CATACACCCCAAACCCGGCACCACCACCGGCACCCCAAACCCCATCGCTGCAATCACCGACCCCGAAGTCAAAATCGCCGCAAAGGGCAACACCGCCACATCCGCCGCACGGAGAAAATACTGAAACTCCGCATTGTCAAAATACTCCGAAACAAAAACCCGCACCCCCGCCTTGCCCGCAGTCAATTGCTCCAACCGCTCGGCATACGCCGTATCAAAAGCAACGCGCATCATCAGCACCAGCACCGCAGCCGCACCCGCCACCTTGTCAAAGGCTTCGACCAATCGCTCGACCCCCTTGTAGACGCGGGCATTGCCAAAGAACAGATAGACGAAAGCATCCTCGGCCAGCCCCAGCTTTTCCCGCGCCGCAGCGCGCGACACCTCGTTGGGAAAGGCGTCGATAAAATGCCCGTGCGGCACCACCGCCACCTCGCCATCCCAGTGAAACTCATCGCACAAAAGCCCCGCCGCATAATGGCAATGCGCCATCACCGCATGCGCCAGACGGCACACCAGCAACTGCGCCAGATGATCCAGAGGGGGGTGGGGGCGCTCGTGCGGATAGTGGTTGTGCAAAGTCCAGACGATGCGATAACCCATCTTCCGCGCCCGGGTCAGCATTTCGGCAAAGCGGGCATAGGCCGCGACCGCAGCGGCGAGGCTATCGCCCTTGTAGAAGTGCTGCAACCAGTTGAAGTGCAATACATCGTACTGCGGTCGCAGCGCCTCCAACTGCTCCACCGTCACGTCGTAACTGGTCCACTCGAGGTGGATGCCCCGTTTGGCCAGGGCCCGCGTCAGCAGCGGGCCATAGGGATTGCAGTGATCGTCGAGGCTCAGACCGGGTCTGGGCTCCCAAAAGTAGAGCACCTTCATGATCAATCCACCATATCCATGATTTCTACCAGCGCCTCAATGCGCTCGGTATCGGGCCGCAGAGGTCAAAGACGATGGCTCAATGGTTCACAGCGCATAATCGAAGCGCTGGTCGGCCCCGGATGCGACCAAATCCCGCGCTCGATCATCCACACGTGCCGCTCCGCCGCCATCTCCACCACCAGTGCGCCATCTTCACAATAGACCGCGCGCACCGCGCATTCCTCCGCCCACGCGTGCACCACCGCCAAAAAAACCGTCTGCCGCGCGCTGCGCCTGCGCACCAGGATATCGCTGTGTTCAGCCGCTGGATTGAAGGGGACGCTGCCGCGCACGATCTCCGTATCCCGCTCGTCGGGCAGGTGAAAGGCGATATGACCCCCGGGAAATGCCCACTGCAGACGCGCCGCTGGCGCTCGTGCGGCGGTCGCCCCGGCGATATGCTCATATCCGTCTCCCGCCAATTCGATCGCCCGCCCGTCCCCAAGCCCCTCCTGCTGCTCCCGCTCACCGCGCACCCGAAAAACCCAATCGAGCTGTCGCTCCTCCGCGCATTCGACGACAAAGACATCGACAAAGTACTCCGGGCGCCACAGCACCACGCGCCGCAGCGCCACCCCCGCATAGGCTCCCTCCGCCCAGGCGACGCGCGCATCGGCCACGGCAAAACCCTCCCGCTGGCCAAAGGCCACCTCTTCGCCCTCCCCCTCGGGCTGCGAACAGGCGTCGACGAGTACGGTATTGTGGCTTAGCGTCTGCCGATACCAGCTATCGTTGAGTGCAATCCCATAGCCGGGCGTACCCAGATCGGGCGAGAGCGGATAGCCAGCGGCGTAAAACGACAGCGCGAGTTTGTCGGGATGGCCGTGGCTGCCGCCGTGCGGACCGTATTTTAATAGCAGATAATTGCCGCCCGTGCGGAAGCGCGCCAGACCCGAGGGCGCGCAGTTAACCACCGGCTCCACCGCCAGCGCGCCCGGATTCTCGGGCAGCGCCCGTCCGTAGAGCAACGCCTCGAGCGAATCGCGGGTCTGCTGCTGATAGTTGGCGTCGAGCACCTGCGCGTAGAGCGCATCCCCGTACCAACCATAGGCCACCTCGTAGCAGGCCGCCGCCAGCGGCACGCCGTGGCAGACCTCCGCCAGCAGCGACGATGAAAACCAGCAGTCATTGGTCGCCGGCTGCCGCAAGTCCGGATAGGCCAGTTCCACCGGCGTGCGGAACATCCGCGCCAGGCGCTCCTCCGCCCACAGCTCTTGACCCGGGACCACTTGCGCCAGGTTCACCAGCGCCGCCAGCGCGTAGTAGTGATAGCTCGACGAGCCCTCCCACCACAAGCCATCGTCGCGCACTCCTTCTCGCAGCTGGTGGCGGAAACCGTATTTGCCCTCGATCACCAGCGTCTGCCAATCGCTTAGGTCCAGGCAAAAACCCACCGCGCCGACGGCGGCATTGTGCCAGCACTCGATATTGTGAATGCTATTAAAGCGCTGGGAAAGGATGAATTCGGCGGCGGGAATCAGCAGCTTTGCTTCGATCGCCGCGCGCACGTCCTTCGCCAGTTCCGCCCGCACCAGATCGTAGGCCCGCGTCAGCGGGATCAGCCACACCGCCTCGTCCAGCGACTGGAAAGTGGCCTTGCCCCGGCCATAGGGCCTGTCCCCACTCGGTTCGTAGCCCGCATAGCGCGCGGCATAGCCGCTGAGAATCGCCGCGACCCGTTGCAGGTAGCGCGCGTCCCCGCCGCTGGCCCAGCCCAGCGCCATTTCCCAGGCCATGCTCGACAGCCGATTGTTGACAAACCAGCGCCAGGCCGCGTCGTAGGGCGCGCCCGCAAAGACCCGGTCGTCGGTGGGACAGCGGTGCGCATGGGGCTTGGTCGCGTCGAAAACCAGCGGTACCGCGTGGTCGGGGCAAAAATAGTTGTGATAAAATCCCGCCGACTCCTCCGGCGGCTCAAGCGGCTCGGTGAGCAAGGCGTCGCAGGCTTGCTGCAGCCGCGCCCAGGCCGGTGCCCACTCCGCTGCCGCGATCCGCCCCTGGATCCGCTCCAGTTCCTCCTCGCCCAAAAGCCGCGCCACGGCTACTGCCTTTCTTCCCGCACCATCTCGTCTCTCACTGCGCTAATCGGCAAAGTCAAACGCCGCCTTCCAGTTGTCGTCCAACTTCAAACGCGCGTCGAACTTGCGGCCCTTCCGGCTTTTGAAACCCTTGATCAACCCCGTCTGGCCCCTGGCGATCAAAGTCTGGATCTGTTTTTCGGTCAGCTTCTTACCCGCCATCTCCTTCCAGACCACGAAGTCACAGCCCTCGCGATAGCGATTGCAACCAAAGCCGCGTTGGCCCTCAATGATCTGGCCCCGATTGCACTTGGGGCAGGCGAGCGTGTCGGGCGAGCGCGGTGCCGGCCGAACGGATGCCGTCTCTACATAAGAATCCGGCGGTGCTTCGCGCACCGACATTTCCGGCGCAGGCAGTGGTCCGGGATCTCCGCGATACGAGGTTTCGGGTGGAGGCGGTCCGGGATCGTCCGCAGCAGGTGCCAATGGCATGGCTCCAGAACTTGAACGATCCGCTGGAGCTTTATCCTGCCGCGGGGGCCGCCCCTGCGACTTGGCAGATCCATTCTTTGGCCCATCGTCAAAATCGAAGACCACCTTGAACGCATCGTCGAATTTGAGCCGCGCCTCGAACTTCTTGCCCGCCTTGGACGTAAAGCCCTTTATCTTTTCGGTGCGACCATTGGCAATCAGCAGCTGCACCTGCTTCTCCGTCAGCTTCTTCTTGGCCACCGTCTTCCAAATGGTGAAGTCGCAGCCCTCGCGATAGCGGCTACAACCATAGGCCTTGGCGTTTTCGCAGACCTTGCCCTCCTTGCACTTGGGGCAGGGCGCCAACTCCTTGCCGCGCCCCTTGCCCTCACCCTTTTTTTGGCCCCCCTGCTCCGCCCGCACCCGCGCGGCCTGCTCGGGCGAGAGCGCCGGGCCCTGCCGGACTTTGGGCACCAAGTCCTTTACAAATGCGGCAATCCCATCGTAAAACTCCGCCACCGGGCGCTGGCCCTCCTCGACCTCCTTGAGCTGTTGCTCCCACTCGGCGGTCAGCTCGGGGCTGCGCAAGGGCTCGGCCACCAGCCCGACCAGCGCCTTGCCCTTCTCGGTTGCGACAATCGACTTCTTTGCGCGGACCACATAATCGGTGCGGATCAGCTTTTCGATCATCTCCGCCCGAGTCGCCGGCGTGCCCAGACCCGATTCCTTCATCGCGCTTGCCAACTCGTCGTCCTCGATCTCGCGACCGGCGTTTTTCATCGCCGCCAATAGCGTGGCGTCGGTATAGGGCCTAGGTGGTTTGGTCTCCTTTTCGACCACGTCCATGCTCTTGATATGGACTTCCTGGCCCTGTTCCAAAGACGGAATCGCCTGCGGCGGGTCCTCGTCTTCGCCTTCTTGGTTCTTGGCCTTAGCACTATCCCCGCGGCGCGGCGCGACCACCTTCCAACCCTCCTCCAGCACCACCGATCCCCTCGCTATAAAGGTCGAGCCGCCGATATCGACGGTCACCGTCGTCTCCTCGACCACCTGGTCGGGCAAGAAGACGCCGACAAAGCGCGCCACCACTAGCTCGTAGACCTTCTTTAAAGCCGGCGAGAGATTGGGCGACGGCCTTTGCCCGGTGGGGATGATCGCGTGGTGGTCGGTCAGCTTGGTGCGGTCGACATAGGCCTTGCCGAGTTTGTGCCCACCGCGCAAACGCTCCAGCGCAGCGGGGGCCTGCGGATGCTCCAGCTTCTGCAAAATACCGGGCAACTCGGGCACCATATCCTCAGAGATATGGCGGCTCTCGGTGCGCGGATAGGTGATCAGCTTGTGCGTCTCGTAGAGCGCCTGGGCGTATTCGAGGACCTGCGCGGCGGTAAAGCCAAAGCGGCGGTTGGCGTCGCGCTGCAAATTGTTGAGGTCGTAAAGCGCTGGGGGTCGGTGCGTCACGATCTTCTTCTCGATCTTGAGCACCTTGCCCGTCTTATGGGGGCTGAGCTGGCGGTGCAGGCGCTTGGCCTCCTCCTGCTTCTCGATCCGCGTCTGGCCGTCCTTGCTGTATTTGGCCGCGAAGCCCTCCTCAAACTGCGCCACCAATTCGTAGAAATAGGCCTTTTTAAACTCGGCGATCACCGCGTCGCGCTTGACCACCATTGCCAACGTCGGCGTCTGCACCCGGCCGATGGTGCACAACACGTTGTTGTGCACGGTATAGGCGCGGGTCAAGTTCATGCCCATCAGCCAGTCGGCCTGGCCGCGAGCCCGGGCTGCGTCGGCTAGGTGGTCGAAAGCACTGCCCTCTTGTAAAGCGCTAAAACCACCCCGGATCGCCTGGTCGGTCAGGCTCGAAACCCACAGCCTTTTAAAGGGTTTTTTGCAACGGGCGTGCTCGTAGATCAGCCGGAAGATATTCTCGCCCTCGCGGCCGGCGTCGGTGGCGCAGATGATGTCGGAGGTCTGGGAGTCGTTGAGCAGCTTTTTGACGATCTGATACTGGTCGGCCGTCGAGCGCGAGGTCTTGAGCTTCCACTTTTCGGGGACCATCGGCAATTGCTCGAAGGACCAGCGGCCTTTCCAGGGTGGGCCGTACTCATCCGGCTCGGCAAATTGCACCAGATGGCCCAAAGCCCAGGTGACGATATAGCCATTGCCTTCGAGATAGCCCTGGCCGCGTTTCTGCGCGCCGAGGACCCGAGCGATATCGCGGGCGACACTGGGCTTTTCGCTGAGGACGAGAATGGACATGCTCATAGGCTAATAATCGACTAGAACCGGCGCAACGATTGACCGTGAAAACGATGCTGGACCAAATCGAGACCAACGGCGAATCGACTGGAGCTCGACCATTGCCCACAAGCCTGCCCGATCCCGATGACGAGGTGTTTCTGGCGGTTGCGATCGCCGGACGAGTGGAATCTGGTCACGGGTAATGTTCGACACTATCCGGCGGAGAGTCGCCAGGGGATCAACGTCGTAGCACCGGCTAAATTTCTCGAGTTGTATCGGCAGGGCGAATCGCGCCTATCCCGCCCGCCTCTCCAACTTCTCAAATAAATCCCGAAAAATCGCGTCGCGTCTCACCTCGCGTGCCACCCTTATAAAGTGCCGCGACGGATCGTGGCTCCAGGTCTTCTCAACCGTCAGCACCGGGCTGTGCACCACATCGCTCGGCACCCACGACGCATCGAGCAACCAGGCCACCGCCGAGATATCCCAGATCACCTTGGCATGGGCGAAGTGGTCTTGGGAATAGGCGGTGAAAATTTCGACCAGATAGTCGCCAATCGCCCCCCGCCCTTTGACAAAGCACTCCAACTCCGCCAGCGTCGTCAGCAGATGCGAGGCCACCGGGTGGCAGGGAATCTGCACCAGGGGCACGCCGCGGTCGAAGACCACCTGCGCCGCCACGACATCGCCCTGCAAGTTAAACTCGCGCGTCGTCGGCCAGTAATGCGCGTGACCGCCGAGCCAGACCACGACGATCCGCTCTATGATGGAAGGATCTTTGAGAATCGCCGAAGCCACATTGGTAATCGCGCCGATGGCCACCACGTAGAGCGGCCCATCGCCGGTTTTGGACTTGGCGATCAGATCG
Source organism: Candidatus Latescibacterota bacterium (assembly GCA_036343835.1). Taxonomy (GTDB): domain Bacteria; phylum Latescibacterota; class UBA2968; order UBA8231; family UBA8231. Next base: position 6,514 of record JAYYUU010000274.1, read on the forward strand.
TCGACCGCCGCGCTTTCCTGCGGCTCGTCGCCGCGGAGAATATCCATCGAACCCCGGAACACCAGACCCTCGGGCGACACCTCCAATCGCTCCAATAGCCGCAGAATCTCCTCGTAGCTCTTCTCCATCCCGTCGCCTGGTCCCGCCGAACGACTATTGTCGAAGGGCGCCGCGTAGATCGCCTCTACGGAGAGCTTGTCGGGCGAGAGCAATGCCTGGACCACCGCAAACTGATCGTCGATTTCGTTGTAGGTATCGGTGTCGAGCACCATCCGCACTTTGCCGGTCAATGGCGTCAAGCGCTCCAGGCGCAGGGCCTCGTCGAGTTTGGGATAATCCATATTGGCATTCCTTCTTATTTGAGTGGATTTTTCAATAGACGGAGGAACGCAAAGCGCGAATATCTGTGCCTTGATCATCCGGTCAATTGCAATTCTATCGCCAGCTCTGCCGCCAACTCCTCCAGCGCCACTGCCAGTTGCTCCGGCAGTGGGATGCCTCCCCTTAGATACTCACTCCGCCGGCGAAAACTCCCCTCCCCCGGCCACAGCGCCTCGCCCTGCTCGGGTGCGGGCGCCGCTTCCTTGAGATGCGCCACCAACTCCGCCAAACGCCCCGGTAGCCAATCGCCAAAAGACCGAATCGCAATAAAGAGTTTGGCCGAGCCACCGGCGGTATCGGTAGGATTGCGCAAAGTCCCCTGCTCAAAGCAGAGCAGGCCATTGGCCAGCCCCGCCGTCAACAACGCGACCATAACGGCCAGCCCCGAGCCCTTGTGCCCGCCCATCGGCAAAAAGCGGCCCGAGTCGATAATCGCCTGCGGATCATCCGTCGGCTCGCCCCGATCGTCCACCCCCCACCCCAGCGGCACCCGTTCGCCGGCGGCGGCAGCCATCCGCACCCGACTCACCGACGACTGGCTCATCGCCAGATCCAGCACCACCGGCTGAGTCGTATCGCTGCGCGATGCGCCCATCTTCGATACGTCTCCGGGCACGCCGATGGCCATAGGATTGTTGCCCAGCGAAGGCGTCCTGGTGC
>JAYYUU010000275.1:0-7112 GCA_036343835.1 Candidatus Latescibacterota bacterium
CTTGCCAAGGGCATCGTTCCTCTTAGATGTTGAATGAATCGACTCCGCGACATGCTTGGCGTCCCCAAACTGCTCTCGATGGACCAAAGCCAGTACACCGTCGTACGCAGCCTGGTCATAAGTGGACGTAGACTGAATCCCCTCCAGTGCCTCAATTACCAGCTCAGCAATTCCGTCTTTGGCAGCATCAAGTGCAAGACATTCAATGCAGAGTCTCTGCTCGAAGAGGATTGAATCTCCATGGCAGCGGCCAGGCGTACTGGCAATTGCCCTCTGTGCTCGCGAGATTCGCTGGCTGGAACCAGCTGCATCCAGCGGCTATCATCGCGACGATCACGAGGACGATGGAATAAGGTCGCAGCATGAGATTCTCTTTGCGTCGCCTCGAAAGCCCCGTACTATCCCTCGACAAACGGAAAGGTGCCATTATACCCCAACGCCTCGATTGCCGGCAGCGGCGAACTCACGAACGAAATCCCCGGAAACATCGGCGTCTGCTGATAGTGCAACACCACATTGGAGCGAATCGGGGCGTCGGGATCTTCTTTCAACTTGGCGCCCTGGTGGGGTATGTGGCTGAAAAAGACCACCGCGTCGCCCGTCAGCGGATAGAGGTGCGTGTGCTGCTGTTTTTCGCACCACTGGTAGAAGGGATTGTCGGAATTGTATCCGCCGAGATGGCGGATCTCTTCCGGCAGGGCGTTGTGGCAGAAGCCATCGATAAAGGTCAGTCGGCCGGTCTCGGGCGTGTTGTCGGTGAGGTAGAACGTGGTGTTGATACACAGCGGGCGCAGCGCGTGCCGCGCCTCGTCGGGCGCATCCCAGTAATAACCGAAATCCTTATGCCACTCCTGGGTATAGGCGGCCGGATTGATATGCGCCCGGAAGCTGCGCAGCTGGCACTGCCGGCCGAGCATCGCCTGCAGATACGGCGCCACCGACGAGTGGCCGACCAGCGGTCGAGCCAGCTCGGGCTCCTGTTCGAGCAGGTGGTCAAAGGCGACATTGCCCACCTCGTTGCTGATATCCCATTCCTCCCGCTGGTATTTGCGCACCAGGCATTCCCGCCAGTCCAGCACCAAATCCTCCTCGAGTGCATTGCGCACCAGCAGGAATCCGTGCCGGTCGAGCGCGTCGAGCTGGTCTTCCAGCTCGGGAATTTCGGCGGTATCCTGCAGCGCCCCGTCTGCGCCCAGCAGCAAGACCTTTCTTTTCATCTTGCGCCCTCTTGGAAATCGCGCTGCGGCTGGTAGCCAATGGCCCCGGCCTGGCCAATCAGAAATTTGGGGTTGGGTATGGGGGCACAAATATGGTATACCGCCCAGCGGGATACCCAGTTCGCCGCCGCACCAGCATCCCGCTCAAGCGCCCCGCGAAAAGCCTCGGCGGCATCTCTGAGATCGACCCACATCAAGTCGGGCTCCTGCCCGGCGACCTCCTCTGCCAACACCAGCTTGCCCAGGCGCAACGCCGTCGCGGTGATCGGAAAATCGCGCGCGAATTCCCGGCACGTAATCTCGCCCAAATACCGCGCCATCGATCCGGCCTCCGGCGTGGGCAGCGGTTTGTAGAGTTCGGTGATATAGACCGTATCGGGATAAGCGCTGAAGATTTCCAGCGTGCTGCCGTAGATCAAGCGCTTGACGCCGGCGTCCACCGCCGCCTGGAATAACACGTGCGTGCCGCGCGTCGCCAGATCCAAGAGCGCCACTTCGCGCTTTAAAGGGTCTGCGGGCAAATTGGGGGGTGGCTCTCCGGTGTGGATCAGCGCGTCGATATTGCGCACCGCCTTCCACGCAGTGTCGGGATCGACCAGACTGCCCTCGACCCACTCGACATCTTCTCGCCGGGCTGCGCAGTCATCGAGCAACCGCACTTGAATTTCGTCGGACTCCAGCGCTGCGGCGATTTCGCTGCCCAGCGCACTCGCCGCACCGGTAATCAATACGTCCATCGCTGCTCCTCAACGAAACCAGTCATAGGTCAACCCCAGGCTGCGATCCGCAAGCGGCAGCTCGACCCGCTCGCCGCCGCGGGCCGCAGAGAGTTTCATCCCCAGCTCCACCTCCAGCGCCAGCGCCACCCGCTGCCCCGAATTTTTTGGCTCGTCCAACCGGCCCTCCATACAGGCGATCAGGTCGTCGAGACAGTAGACGGTGCGGGCGCCCGGCAAAAACTGCGGCTCGGGCCAGGGCATTTCCGCCCAACCCGCCGTCGGCGTCTCGACCTCCTGCCAGATCCGCCACCGATTGCGCTCGAAACTAATTTCCCCCTCGCTGCCCGAGATCCGCACTTCCGGAGCCCCATCGCGGATATGGACCACGGTGCCGTCTTGGCAGACCACCATCCCCTGTCCCGTAAACTCGCTGCTACCGCACTCCTTTCGCGGTGCGTCGCCGGTGCCGCAAACCCAGACCGGATCGCTGGTGAGGAAATAGCTCCAATCCTGGTGCTGGGCCAAAAGCGGCACGCGGGCTTCGAGGGATTTGACCGCCCCGACCGCCCCGCTCTTCACCAGCTCCTTGGCCCTGGCGAACGAGGGATGCGACGCGCTGGTCGCGCCCCCTACCAGCGGCACGCCCGCCTCGGCGCAGGCTTTGACCATCGCGTCGGCCTCCGCAAGCGTAAAGACCATCGGCTTGTCGACAAACACCCCCTTGACCCCGGCCTTGACCGCCTCAACCGTCAGCAGCGACCGCCCCTTGGTATTGGTCGCGATCGCCACGATGTCCAGCTGCTCCTGGGCGTACATTTCCAGCGCATCCGCATACAGCGCCTCGATCCCGTAGCGCTCGCCATAGAGCGCCCGTCGTCTCTCGTCCCGATCCGCGCCCGCAACTAGGTCTACCTCGGGTCGGTCGAAGAGAGCTTCGGCGTATGAGGAGGCCAGTCCCTCCCGCCCGGGGTGATCGTGGTAGTGAAAGGTCCGCTTGACATCGAGCCAGTCCGGCAGCAGACGGTCGGGACTCTCGACATCGTAGATGGGATTTTGGTGCGACCCGCCGATATTCTCGTAGTCGCGCTTGCCCAGGTCGTAGAGCATCCCCATCCACCCCAGACCGACGACGCCGGCGCGGTATTTCTTCTCTGCCAAAATCTCGTTGCTCCTCGTGCTACCCCGTGGCCGTTAGATCATGTATAGGGATTATAAAGGGGATATTAGGGGCTCAGGTCAAGCGGTGTGGGTGGCATTTCGCCCTCTGCGCTCCTGGCGTGGCCGAGCTTGCTTAGCAGCTGCACCAGAATCAGCCGATTCGGTTGACGAAAGGGCTTGTCGTTGACGCTTGCGCGGCATACGCCGCTTGGCCCTAATGGGCGACCCTATGCTTCGCTACGAGATCGCAAAGCCAGAGCTGTTATGAGTCATGCAAGACCTTATTCCAGGTCCCCCCCCTCAATTAGCCCAAATACTTGACATATAGCGGTGCTGTAGATGTATCACAATATGAGCGAGATGAAGGCTATTATCGATACGAAGGTACTCTCTGCCGGGTTATGCTTATCCCAAGGAGCTTCCTTCCAAGTCTTGCGAGCCATTGACCAGGGCCGGGTTCGCATTGTTTTGTCCTGTGAGTTCAACTTCCAAGTGCACCTTTCGTGGAGCGTGAAAAAACAAAGGTCAACCGGTATATTTCCTTTGTCTATTCACACGCCCCACGTGGAGGAGCAAATGAAGGAATATAGCCAGTTGACCCTGCCTCAAAGATACGAAATATCGGCGTTGCACAAAGCCGGACGCGATGCATCGCGCAACTCCACCACGGCCTAGCAGGGATAATGCCGGGACCTCTCCGTGCGACGCAAATCAGATGCGACGGGCACCACGCGGGGGCGGGCCACCCCGCGTGGTGCTGGGGTGATTAGCGGTGGGCGACCGGGTCGGGGTTGCCGTCGGGATCGCAGGAGGCCGTTCCGTCACTATGTACCGTCCATAGTAGTAGTACCCGGCTACATGGGGTGCGGCCATACTGGTGCCATTCCAGGTCACTGTACCGCCGTCTTTGTTTAGCGACTCGATGCCGACACCAGGGGCCGCGTAGTCGACTGGCGGATTGCCCCAATTGCCTCGATCGACCGCAGGCGGGAAAAATAAGCGATCTGAACTGCGCCAGGTCCATGCGCTCCAACCTCAGCAGTGATTAAAGAATAGCCCCTGACAAGCATTCCGCTCATCGGGGGCTATTCAGATGGTGGACCACCGCAGGTCTGCTGCAAAGATTGCGCCCATACGCTGCTGAACCAATGCCTTTCGGCGGATGATAATATCTCGAGGTCGCCAGGCCCACCACGCTCCAGGCCCTGCCGCGTCGAGCACAGTCCCTTCTCGGCGACATGCTGGACGGCTCGCTTTTTCTGCGACGGGCTTAGCATTTTTTGCGTTGATCTCTTTCAAAACCCGATTATCCAGCATCGCTTCGGCCAACATCTTTTTCAACTCAGCCTTTTCTTTTTCTAACGCTTTCAACCGTTTGGCAGCGGCGACCTCCATGCCGCCGTATCGCTTTTTCCAGAGGTAGCAGGTGCCTACGGCGATGTTATGCTCGCGACAGATCTCGGCCACCGTTTGGCCGCCATCCCCCTGCCGCAAAATGCGGATAATCTGTTCGACACGGCGGGGTTTGCTCACTTTGCGCTTTATGAGTATTCTCCTCGTTCAGGGAAAGAAAATACTCACATCCAAACTTGTCCAGTTTTACGGGGTCATGCCAGGCGCCGCCGCGGGACGACCAGCAGGGGTTTTAAGACGACCCCTTATTGTTGGCCGGACCAATATTGATTTGCGCGAGGGAAAGAGCGCACAGGAGATACAATGGCTTTCAGGGCATTCCAGGCATGGGTTGGTTGCGCTTTGCTCTGGCTATCTGGTGCGTCCGCCGAGCAGATTCGCTACGATACGGCGCGTCAGTGGCGCGCCTGGTCCTTGCCGCTGGGAGTGGTGGAACTTGCTGCGCCCGGCGTTGTCCGCCCGGTTGAGATCCGCAAAAATATTGACCCCCTGCGCAATGCGGCTGCCTTTGACGGCGGGATTCGCGCGGCGGGATCCAACCCGCAGACCGCCAGCCGAGCCATTGACGGCGATCCGCTGACCGGTTGGAGTCCCGACTCGGATGACGACCCCGCAGACTGGTGGATCGAAATCGATCTGGGGCGGGCGGTGGCGGCGCGGCGGGTGTCGCTGGTCTTTCTGGATACGGCCCCGCCCTTTGCATTGTTCGATCTCTTTTTGTCTACCGGAGAGCCGGCGATCGACGTGGTAGCCAATCCGATTGAGGGCACCCTCATCTACCGCGTCAAAGAGCGCTTCAAGGAGAACGACCGGTATCGGGTCGCGATTGAGCTGGACCCGGTGCGCGACCCGATGTTGCAATTTTTGCGAATCGAGGCACTCACCCATATCCCCGGGGCGGAACTGGTCGGGGTGGAGGTCGAGGCGATCGGCGACAATATAGCGCTCGATCTATTGGCCAAGGGCGGGGGGTTGGAACTGATCGTCGATATCGACGGCTTTGGCAACGCCGCGTCGTTTGCCAATGTGTTGCCGCTGGCCGATGGTCGGTTTTCGCTGTGGAGCGAGAATCGCCGCATCAATCGCTCGGTCAATGTGATTTCGCGGATGACGCTGGATCTGGGCGCAGTGTTCTGGGTCGACCTGGTGCGGATCGTCGCCGACTTTCTGTCCAGGCCCGGGCAATTCCGCTTTAATTTCGACACTTATGAGGTCCTGACCTCGGATGGGTCTCTCGCGCCCAACGGCACGCGGATCTGGCAGAAGCAATTTGCCGGCAAGGCCACCCAGGCTAACCGCCGGCTGGGTATCGCCAACCACCACTTCGCCTCGATCAAGACCCGCTACGTGCGGATCGAATGGGTGTTCTGGGACGCGGCTTGCGCGGCGGCCTGTGTCGGCTGCGGCATCGTGCCGCCCTGCCAATTCTGGGGCGGGACCCGCGAGTTGCAGGTCTTCGGGGCGGGTTTTCCGTCGCGGGTGGTGCTGGATTCGCCGCTTATCGACCTGGGCGGCGACCAGCAGGTGCAGACGATTCGCTGGGGGGGCGATGCGCCTTTGGGAACTCAGGTGGAGGTGCAGAGCCGCACCGGCAACGAATTGCAGTTGGAAATCACCTACCGCGACAAGAATGGCAAGGAAGTCACCGAGAGGAAATACGACAAGCTGATTCCCAGTTTTAAGGGTCGGATCGACACCGCGTTTTCGGCCGGTGGCGACTGGAGTCCGTGGAGCAAGAAATATCTGGTGCCCGGCGATGCCTTCCAGTCGCCCTCGCCGCGGCGGTATATGGAGCTGGAGGTCGCGCTGGCGTCGGAACAGCCGGCATCTGGTGCGGCGCTGGACTGGTTGGAGATCGAGTTTGACGACCCATTGGCGCAGGAGGTGCTGGGGGAGATCTTTCCGGTCGAGGTGCAACCGGGGGAACGGACGGAATTCGCGTATTTTATTCGGCCGCGGCAGGTGGTGGGGACGGGTTTCGATCGTCTGGTGGTGGAGGCGTCGGCGTCGGTTGAGTTTGCGGGGGTTTTTGTAGGCGGCGAGGTTTTGGCAGCGGAGGCCGAGTCGACCGAGGCCGGGTTTGCGGTCACCCTGGCCGAGCCCATTCGCCGCAGCGAGTTGGTGGAACTGCGCTTTGCGGGGACGGTATTTGTCGACGCGACGCGCTTTGACGCCTTTATCGCCGACAGTAGCGCCGACGCGCTGGCGAGGCAGCGGGTAGATGCGGGGGACGCCAATGCGGAGGTGGAGAGCAGCACCACGGCGGTGCGTCTGCCGGTGGGGCAGCGGTTGCTGGCGAATGTGTCGATGGGACCGCGCGTCTTTAGCCCCAATGGCGATGGCATCAACGACGCGCTTTGGGTGGAGTTCGACCTGGTCAATGTGCTGGTGCCGCGGCGGGTCGGGCTGCGGATCTACGATCTGACGGGACGGTTGGTGTGGGTGGGGGAAGAGGCGGGGCAGGCGGGTAGCAGGGCGTTGGTTTGGGACGGGTGCGGGGCTGGTGGGGTGCGGGTAGTGCCGGGGATATATGTGGCGGAGTTGCGGATAGATGGGGATGAGGGGAGCCAGGCCAGGTGGCGCGTGATATCTGTAGTTTACTAGC
>JAYYUU010000276.1:0-7647 GCA_036343835.1 Candidatus Latescibacterota bacterium
AGAGCGGCGGCCAACTGGCGATGAGGATGATCCCGGTGCCGGTGCCGCCGAAGATCAGCGCCCAATGGCGCAGATGGCCGCACATCTCTTGGTCGCGGACCAAGGCGGTGACGACCTGGTGCATCCCGTGCAGCGGCGAGATCAGGGGATTGCTCAAGCTGCGGGCGATGGCGAAGGCGGCCAGCGCCAGTTCGGGCGTGGGGGTGCGGGCGAGGGCGGCGTTGACTATGGGCGCAGCCAGCGGATAGAAGAAGCCGCTCAGGGCCAGGGGCAAAAAGAGGGTGAAGAGCTCGCGTTGGCTCGGCGTATTACTAACGTAGGATTAGAGATCCCAATTCCAGCTGAGACCGATGGACGGCAGGAGTTTGAACCAGAACTTGGCGCGGAGGCTGGTGTCATGGACGAGGGTGTAGACGAGATTGAGCCGCGGGCTGAGGAACTCCTTCGATGGGGATCTGGTGCTCGGCCGCCAAGGCGCTGAGGCGCTCAAGGAATGGGCCGCGATCCCGCAGTGATCCGTCGATATCGTGGAGCGCGATATCGGCGCCGGTCGCGGCGTGGAAGACGGTCAGGGCGAGATTCAGACTCACCGCGTTAATATCCTCCCAGGCGAGGGTCTGCCGCACGCGCCAGCCTTCTTCGACGGCGAGACCCTCTGCCCCCAACCAGATCAGCCGGCGGTTGAGGCGGTGGACGAAGAACACGGTGGTGCAGAAAGCCGCCATACCGCAGGCGAGCACGGCGAGCCCGTAAAAGAAGCCGCCGCGCTGGAAGGCCACGCTGCTGATCACCAACTGGCCGATGCCGAAGAGGGCGAAGATCAGGCGCTGGCCGGAGCCGGGGCTGGTGGACAGATCGAATCGCTCGGTTGTAGAATCCAACATGCGAAAGGGCCTTTGCCGTCACTTTTCCTGGCGGATGGCGACGAATTCTCCTGCGAAGCTAGCGGCGCGGACCTCGCGGCAGAGGACTGCGGCGGCGAGGTCTAGACGGCCTTTGCCCCGGCGGGTGAGTGCCGCGGTGAATTGCGTCCAGGCCGCGGTACTCGGGGCTGGGGCAAGAAGGCCTCGAAGTCAGTGTCGATTGGCGCCTCGCGGGGTGATACGATGGCCGGAAAGGTCAAATTTAAGCAATTGCCCCACTGGCTCAAGGGCGGTGTCGTGCAGAAAGCGTGCGACCGCCTCGTCGAGACCGACGCCCCTCCTCGCGTCAGCGATTGTAGAGCCGGAGGGTTGCCGTGGATGTCGCAGAGGACGGCGAGGCGCATAGGGTCTCCCGGATTGGTCGGAGTGGCGAAGCGTTGAATAACTCGGCAAAGCTGATCCGGCGCAAGGGGAAGTGCGGTGCACGTCGATCACGCCGGAAACCCCTTTGTTCAGCGCTTTATACTGGAATGCGTCGCGGCGGGATCGGCAGCATGATTTTCCGTTGCTCGGGCGTCAGACGGGCGAGGAATTCTTGCGGGAGTTCGTAGTTGAAACGCGAGCGGATAAAGCGTGGCGAGTAGCGGTAGACGACCACCCGGCGGTGTCCTTCGTTTTGGCGCTCAGCGGAGCCGTGGGTGATGGCGTCGGTAAAAAAGAGCGCGTCGCCGGCTTTGAGATGCAGCGCCTGCATGCCGAGGGCGCCCTCGGCAGAAACGTCGCCGCGGCTGACCACGCCCTTGCCGTCGACTTCGAGCCGGGGGTGGACTTCGGTGGTTTTGTGGCTGCCGGGGACCAGCACGGTCGCGCCATCGCCGGGCCCAATGTCCTCTAAGGCGACGAGGACGTTGATCTGGCCGACCATCCACTCGCTGGTGTTGTGCTGGCGGAAGGTCAGATAGCAGAGCGGGGCGTGGCCGCCGCAGTGGATGAAGAGGTGGCCGCCGGGGCCGCGGATATTGAGGAAGTTTTCGTGAATCGAGAGGCCGTTGGTGGCGGCATTGATATACTTCTTGGCGAGGTGGATCCAGACGGGGTAGTCGATGAGTTTTTCAAAGACGGGACCACCGGCGACGATATTCTGGAAGTTGACGCCATCTTGCTGGCCGTAGCTGTGGGTTTCGACGCCGCCGATCCAGCGGGTGTTGTCGCGATCGCCGGGGTTTTCGACGTAATTCCAGTGGTCGTCTACCCATTGGTTCATGGCGGTTAAGTCCTCGGGGGCGATGGCGCTTGCTAAAATGAGGTAGCCCTGGAGGTCGAAGAGGTAGTCCTGGTGTTTTTCTGGCATGATTGTACGGTCTGTCCGAGAGCATCCCCTCGCTCATTCTCGCCTTACATCCTGTGCGGCTCCGAGGGCTATTTCCCTACGCCGCTATCCTGCGGCTCCGGGAAACAGCAATCCACTACGGGTATACTCTCGGACAGAATGCTGAAAGGTCTGTGGAATGTGGTGGGTGGGAATTAACCCTGTTTGGTTTGTTGGGATTGTGCATTCCACTCTTCCCTTAGAATAGCATAGAGAAGGTGGTCGCGCCATTGGCCTTTGACGAATTCGCGCTGGAGTAGGCGGCCCTCCTGGCGCATGCTGAGTTCTTGTTCGCTGCGTTGGGTCCAGGGGTAGTGGCGGAGGTAGCGCGGGTCGGACTGGTAAGCGAGGACGGCGGACCAGTCGTCGGGGGTGAGTTCGCGGAGGAGGAGATGGTCGGTCTGGAGCTGCATGGGTTCAGTCGTTTTTTTTGACTGTGCCCCAGGTTTTTTCGTCGACGGCGGTATCATCTGCGGGCTGATAGACGCGGACGGAGTCGATTGCGAGATTTTGCGGCCAGATGGTCTCGTCGACTCCTTGGGCACCGCCCCAGGTGCCGCCGACGGCGATATTGAGCAGCAGGTGGAAGGGCTGGTCGAAGGGCCATTGACGATAGTCGGCCTGGGGGTCTGCGGGGCGTTCGTTGACGAAGGTGAAGAAGCGTTTGCCATCGATTGAGAAGCGGATGTCTGCAGCGGTCCACTCGGCGGTGTAGACGTGGAACTCCGTGCGCGCGGTCGGGAGGCGGAAGTGGTTGGTCTTCTGGGTGTTGATGGAGTGGTGGTAGGCGCGGGTGTGGATCGAGGCGTGGACGATATCGGGTTCGTAGCCGACGTGCTCCATGATGTCGATCTCGCCATTGTCGGGCCAGTAGTGCTCGCCGTAGGTGTTGCGGGTCGCCAGCATCCAGATCGCCGGCCAGGTGCCCCGGCCCGAGGGGAGCTTGGCGCGGATTTCGCAGCGGCCGTAGGTCCAGTCGCGTCGGGAAATCAGGCGCGCTGAGGTGTAGTTGCGGCCCTGGAATTCTTCGCGGTGGGCTTCGATGACGAGTAGGCCATTTTCGACGCGGGCGTTTTGCAGGCGCCGGGCGGTGTAGTATTGCAGCTCCTGATTGCCCCAGCCATTGCCGCCGACGTCGTAGCGCCAGCTCGAGGTATCGGGCAGGCCTTCGCCGTCGAATTCGTCGGCCCAGACCAGGGGCCAATCCCATTGGGCGGTAGCGGGCAAAGCGCGGGCGAGCAGCACGATGGATAACAGTATACAGCGCATGGTACAGCGCATGTGCCAGATCAACGTCCGTTGAGATGGGTCTCGGCGAAGTCGAGGTATTGCGCCCAGTCGTAGGCGGTCAGGTTGTGGCCGCCGCTGCGGATGTGGTAGCCGATCCGTCCCATCACCGGCTGGTCGACAGCGGGCATCTGGTCGGTGGGCAGACCGTCGGCGCCGAGCAGGCGGTAGACGGGGTCGGCGTCTAAGGCGGCGAGGAATTCGCCGCGGGGATCGCTCCAGCGATCGTCGACGGCGCTGGCGACGTAGAGCGGGCGCGGGGCCAAAAGCGCCAGCAGCATGTGCTGGTCTAATGGCAGATTGTCTTCGGCATCGTTGTAGCGGCGGAAGTTATCGCAAAACCAGTGCGGGAAGCGCTCGTTGATATGCCGCACGGTTTCGCCGTAGCACCGGCGCGAAAGGGCTGCTCCGCCGCAGCCGGATTCATTGGAGATGACCAGGGCGAAACGCTCGTCGCAGGCGCCGGCCCACAGCGCGGTCTTGCCCAGTCGCGAGAGGCCGAGGACGGCGATGCGGTCGCGGTCGATATCGGCGTCGGCTTGCAAGTAGTCCACGGCGCGGCTCAGGCCCCAGGCCCAGGCGCCGATGGTGCCCCACTCGTTGGGGGCGGGCCGGTTTTGGCGCTCTTTGTAAAATAGCGGATGGACGCCGTTTTGGTAGCCGTCGTCGCAGTCGGGGTCGAGGTCACCAGAATAGACTGTGGCCAGACCGTAGCCGCGGGCGATAATCGTTTCGACGGGCCAGCGGCTGGCCAAACAGCCGCGCGAGTCGATGGTGGCGCGGTGGTCGACGATGCCATTTTTGGCTTCGGGGCGCATCCAATTGGTATTGAGGTGGATTTCGGGATCGAGCAGGATGGTGTGGTTGCCGAAGAAGTTGAGGCCTAAGAAGGTGGGGACGGGGCCTTGGGCGTCGGCGGGGAGGTAGAGCAAGAGATCCATGCTCGGGCCGTCGGCGGTGAAGTGGATGCGGATCTGGCGGCGGCGGACGCGGCCACCGAGGGCTTCGCCTGCTTCGGTGACGACAAAGCGGGGATCGGGTAGCGGTCCGGGCATTTCGCCGTAGACGTGGGTTTTAAAGAGCTGGAGAATTTCTGGGCGGCGGGCCTGGGTCCAGGTGGCGGCGTCGGCGACGGGCTCGCCATTGGCCATGATCAGTGGGTCGGGCAGCGTATAGGAGGGAACCTGGTCTTCGTCGTAGTTGGCGTTCTTTGGGTCCATAATGCCTATTTTGGGTGTATTGAAGGAAAGGGATAAAATAATGGTAGGGTCGGGCGTTGATCATCGCAAGGGTGGGATTGTTCGCCTATGCGTGTTGGGTTTAGATTTTGGAGATACAATAGGAGGTTGCGATGTCGTCTATTGAATTGGCGTCGGGTCATGCGATGCCGCTATTGGGTTTGGGCACCTGGGATTTGCGCGGAAAGGCGTGTGAGGCAGGGGTGCAGTTGGCGCTGGAGATGGGCTATCGGCATATCGATACGGCGTATATGTATGAGAATCAGGTCGAGGTCGGGCGGGGCCTGCGAGCCAGCGGCGTCTCGCGCGGTGAGGTATTTGTCACGACCAAGATCTGGCGCGACTCGCTGGAGTACGACGGGGTCCTGGCGCAGTTTGCGGCGTGTCTGGAGATGTTGCAGATGGACTATGTGGATTTGTTGCTCAGTCACTGGCCGAATGATTCAGTGCCATTGGCGGGGACGCTAAAAGCCTTTGACGAGATCGCCGCTACTGGACAGGCGCGGAGTATTGGGGTGAGTAATTTTTCTGCAGCGCTGATCGATGCAGCGCAGGAGCTGGCGACGGCGCCGATTGTCAATAATCAGATCGAGCTGCACGTGGGGAATATCGACGTGGAGCTATTTGCGCACTGTCAGCAGCGGGAAGTGTCGGTTACGGCGTATCGGCCATTGGCGAAGGGAACTGCAGCGGGTGATGTGGTGCTGGGGGAGATAGGGGGGAAGCACGGTAAGTCGGCGGCGCAGGTGGCGTTGCGATGGCTGGTGCAGCAGGGGATTATCGCGATTCCGAAGTCGAGCTCGGAGGAGCATTTGCGGGCGAATATGGATATTTTTGCTTGGGCGCTGGAAGAGGAGGAGATGGGGCGGTTGGACCGGTTGTAATTTTGGTCGCAATAGGGCCGGGGATTATTAAAAAGCACAGTGTGCAGAAAACAGGGGCAATTGCCCAAGGTGAGTTAGTTTGCTGGTATTGTCAGCAAATGACTGCGCAACCATAGGTCGTTCACTGCGAATGTAGGAGATTTGTACCCTCTGGCGTTGCGCGTCATGCCTCGGTGCCGGCGACAGGACCTGGTCGCCGATCCAGACCAGATGCCGTCTCGACGACGATATGGTTTTCGTCCTCCTGGATGATGGTGCCCCTGAGCTGGGTGCCGTCGGCGAGGGAAATGGCTACGAGGGCTTCCGTCGTCTGGGCGCAAAGGGGGCCGATGGTCAACAGCGAGAACCAAAGCGCGGCCAATGGCGATTTACTTTGCAGATTCATCGTTAGTTCCCGTGGTTGGATCTAGCAAGTATAGCCCCTGTCTCGGTACACTTCAAATGCCGGATGGGTCGGAGGTCGTGTTGAAGTCGGAGCAAGCGTTGCATAGCTTTGCAACACCTTAATGCAGCAATAGAGACCCCGAGAAAGGAAGACCATGGCCCGGATACCGATTGCACTACAACTCTACTCAATACGCGAGGACTGCGCCCGCGACCTAGAGGGCTCGATTGAGTCGGTGGCCGAGATGGGCTACGAGGGCGTGGAATTCGCCGGCTATTACGAGCGCGACGCCGACGAGCTGAAGGGGCTTTGCGATGCGCATGGCCTACAGATCGTCGGCACGCATATCGGGCTGGATACGCTACTCGGCGATGCGCTGGAGGGGACGATGGCCTTCAACAAGACGCTGGACAATCGCTATCTGATCGTGCCCGGGCTGGCCGAGGAACGGCGCAATTCGCGGGCGGCGTGGTTGGCGACGGCGGGGCTCTTCGACGAGATCGCCACCCGGCTTGAGCCGCATGATATGCAGACCGGCTACCACAACCACCATATCGAATTCCAGAATCTGGAGGGCGAATTGCCCTGGGACACCTTCTTTGGCAACACGCGGCAGGAGGTGGTGATGCAACTGGACACCGGCAATATGTATCACGGCGGCGCCGCGCCGGTGGGCTTTCTCGCCAAATACCCGGGTCGCTCGCAACTGGTGCACCTCAAGGAGTATTCGAGTAGCAACGACCAGGCGCTGATCGGCGAGGGCGAGGTGGAGTGGGCGCGGGTCTTTGAGATCTGCGAGAGCAGCGGCAGTACCGAGTGGTATATCGTCGAGCAGGAGTCCTATGCCCACCCGCCGCTCGAGTGCGTGGAGCGCTGTTTGCGGAACTTGCAGCAGATGGGAAAATAAAAAGGCCCCGTCCACAAAAAAGCAGACGGGGCCTTGCACCTAGAGAGCAAATTACTTCAAGATGAATCACTGGATCATCAATATAGATTAGTTGCTCGTGGCCTACATCAAGTTACGAGGAGAAATGTGAGCAGCGCAATGGGGTAGATTATACCAACATTACTCATGTTCGACCCCGTCAGATTGTCAAGCACTTCTTGGGTGTCATCTGTACCGCCGAGGCTTCCTTTCTTTTTCGCCGCAGAGTAAACTTTGAAAAAGGTGGTAAGTTCGGGTAGTGAGGTGATAAAACCAAGCAACCAACCC
Organism: Candidatus Latescibacterota bacterium; assembly: GCA_036343835.1. Taxonomy (GTDB): domain Bacteria; phylum Latescibacterota; class UBA2968; order UBA8231; family UBA8231. The sequence goes on from JAYYUU010000276.1 coordinate 7,240, forward strand.
ACAAAGATGACAGGGATCTCCATTTTATTGACGATTGCCTCAGCAGATGTGCCAAGGAAGTTGCCTGCGACACTGATGATAGCAATTGACCCTATGATATACAGCAGGCCTAACTTGGTACTTCCCGACTCTTCTCCCTCTGCATCCGGTTCTGTGTGGGCTCGATTGAAAACCCGATCAGACAGACGGTACACGAAGTAGAAAAAAAACAAAATGGGTATGGTATAAGGAGACTGGTCCATGGAGAAATACATGAGTACCAAGGGAAAGGCAACTGCGATTCCTGCAAAGAGCATCTCATCAATGAAGTGCTTGTTCCACAGATCCCGGTATTGTCTATACCAGCACACGGCAGTTATCAGGAGCACCACATTGATGATGTTGCTGCTTGCGATGTTCCAGAGACCT
>JAYYUU010000277.1:0-6323 GCA_036343835.1 Candidatus Latescibacterota bacterium
ACCTGGTTGGTGGCGATGGAGAACGGTCGACCGATCGCGCTCCAGACCTCGACATCGATCTTGGGACCGTAGAAGGCGGCTTCGTCGGACACCTCTTCGAAGTTGATACCCCCTTTGTCCATCGCGCGCCGCACCATGTCCTCGGTCTGCAGCCATTTCTCTGGATCATCCACATACTTCTTGCCCAGCCCCTGGGGCGCGTGGGTGCTGAAGCGCATCAGGTAATTTTCCAGACCGAAGAGCTCGAAATAGTGCAGATACATGTGGCAGACGGCCAAAAACTCCTCCTCAAACTGATCGAGCGTACAGTAGATATGCGCGTCATTCATCTGTAGCGAGCGCACCCGCATCAACCCGAAGAGCTCGCCCGACTGCTCGTAGCGATAGCAGGTGCCGTATTCGGATAGACGTATCGGCAGGTCCCGATACGAACGCGGTACGGCGCCGAAGATCTTGTGGTGGTGGGGACAGTTCATCGGTTTGAGATAGTACTTGATCCCCTCCATCTCCATCGGCGGAAACATCGACTCGGCGTAATAGGGCAGATGTCCGCTGCGCAGATACATCGACTCCTTGGAGATATGCGGCGTGCGCACCCGCTGATAGCCGGCCTTGGTCTCGGTCTCCTTGGCCAGGGCCTCCAACTCGTCGATCAGCACCGCACCCTTGGGCAACCACAGCGGCAGCCCCGGCCCGACCTCGTCGTCGAAGGTAAATAGCTCGAGTTGCCGACCCACCGTGCGGTGATCCCGCTTCTTAGCCTCTTCCAGCATCTTGAGATGCCCGTCGAGCGCCTCGCGAGTGGCGAAGGCCGTGCCGTAGATCCGCTGTAGCATCTTGCGGCTCTCATCGCCGCGCCAATAGGCCCCGGCCACACTGAGCAGCTTGAAGTGCTTGATCTGGCCCGTGCCCAGCATATGCGGCCCCCGGCACAGATCGACGAATTCGCCATCCTGGTAAAAGGATAACATCTGCCCGTCCTCCAGATCCGCGAGGAGTTCCTGCTTATAGACGGCTGCGGCAATTTTTTTTTCGGCTTCTGCCCGCGAGACATCGATGCGCTCGAACTTGTAGTTCTGCCTGACGACCCGCTTCATCTCCTTCTCGATCTGCTTGAGATCCTCGGGCGTGAAGGGCTCTGCGACGTCGAAATCGTAGTAGAAACCCTCCTCAATCGCCGGCCCGATGGCCAGTTGCGCGTCGGGGAAGAGGCGCAATACCGCCTGGGCCAACACATGCGACATGCTGTGGCGATAGATCCAGGCCGCTTCGGCTGAATCCCAGGGGATAAGCTCGACCTCGGCGTCGGCTGAGAGCCAGGTGTGGAAATCCACGCGCTCGTCTCCCACGCGGGCGGCAATAAATTGTTTAAGTAATGCTTTGTCCTCAGCGACGAGGATCTCTTTGAGCGTGCCCTCGCCGGCGTGTTCGATGTCTTGCCCCTGTGGTACTTTGATCAACATTTTCAACTCCCATCAATGACTTATACATAAAAATCCCCGCTGTCGCTTGGTCGACAGCGGGGAGAATCGGAAAGATCCAACCATCGACACTATCCGGCGCGCGTAGTCGCCGTAGTCGTCGTCGAGTCGGTGGACGGGGCAGACATCTTCCCTGCCGGGGATGCGACACTGCGCCGTACGGGCGCGACCGGAAACAGAGCAGACATCTAAGGATAACCTCCAAATTCAGTGCGATTCAAGTTCAGTACAAAGTATCGGCAGATCGCAAATTATGTCAAGGCCTTTTACGGATCTCCAGCCGCGCGGCGCACCGCCGCGGCGATTAGGGGCGCGACCGAGCGGTCCATCGGCTGAGGCAATATCCGCTCCGGGACCGGCTCCGCAACCGCGTCGGCCAACGCGTGCGCCGCCGCAACCTTCATCGCCCCATCGATGATCTTGGCCCCCGCGTCGAGGGCGCCGCGGAAGATCCCGGGGAAGGCCAGCACATTGTTGACCTGATTGGGAAAATCGCTGCGGCCCGTGCCGACAATGGCCGCCCCGGCGGCCAGGGCCACGTCGGGCATGATTTCGGGCTCGGGATTGGCCCTGGCCAGAATGATCGGCTCGGGGGCCGTCCTGGTGATATCGTCGCCATCGAGCAACCCGCCCTTGCTGACTCCGATAAAGACGTCGGCCCCCTCCAGAACTTCGTGGACGCTGCCAGTATGCCCTGCGGCATTGGTATGGGCGAGCAGGGCCTCTTTCTCGGGCGACAGCCCCGCGCGACCCCTGTGGATCGCGCCCCGCGAGTCGCAGACGACGATATCCTCGACGGGCTCCCACTCCGCATCGGTGAAATTAACCCCGCGCAACAACTGAGTAATGGCCGTACCGGCCGCCCCCGCGCCGCTGATCACCACCCGCAGTTTGGCCGGCTCACGACCCAGCACCCGGCAGGCGTTGATCAGCCCCGCCAATAGCACAATCGCCGTGCCGTGCTGATCGTCGTGGAAAACCGGAATCCCCAAATCCTGCAAGCGATCCTCAACTTCAAAGCAACGCGGGGCGGCGATATCCTCGAGGTTGATGCCCCCGAAGACCGGTGCAATCCGCCGCACCGTCTCGACGATCTCGCCGGCATCCTGAGTATCCAAGCAGAGCGGCCAGGCGTCGATATTGGCGTATTCCTTGAAGAGCAGGGCCTTGCCTTCCATCACCGGCAACGCCGCCAGCGGACCGATATTACCCAAGCCCAATACCGCTGAGCCATCGGTGACCACCGCCACTGCATTGCGTTTGATCGTCAACTCGCGGGCCAGCGCGCCATCGGCGGCGATCTTTAGACAGGGACCGGCCACCCCTGGGGTATAGGCAATAGCCAGATCGTCCTGCGACTCAATGGGGACTTTGTTAAAGACGCCGATCTTGCCACGCAGATGCTCATGGACGATGGTCGATCGCTCATAAAAATCACTCAAAACCAATCTCCTTATAACCTATGCCAATATCGCCAAAAAAGACCCAGACCAACAACCAATCGCCAAATAGACCTGCCCTCAGTCGGCCAACCCCAACACCCCACGCCCGCCGCACACGACCCGAGTGGCCAACTGGACCGCCGCTGCCACCGCCACACCCAACTCCTCTCCCCGGCACAAACCATATACCAATCGACCGTTGAAACTGTCCCCTGCCCCCACGGTATTGGCGCCAGCCAGCGCTGCGACCTCGACCTGACCGCACCCACCGTCGCGCCGGGCGTAAAAAGCGCCCTGGCCTCCCCGCTTTATCACGACATTCGCCACCCCTCGGGCCAATGCCCCTTTGGCCAATGTCCCGCAATTCTCCCCCTTTTCCCACTCGGCCAATTCCTCCTCGGTCGCCGACAGACAGTCGACCTCCGCCCAAAGCGCGTGCATCTCTGCCACATCAGCCCGACCGGCAAACCAGGGACTCGGGTCAAAGAGCACCTGCGCGCCCCGCCGCCGCATTTCGCCACAGACCCTGAGCAAAGCTCCCAAGTCCGCCGCCGCGACCTTGCCATATCCCGAAACCAGAAACCACTCCGGGGTCTCGGCCTCAAGCGAGCGCTCCCAGACCACACTCGGCCCCGTGTGGTAAAACGAGCGCCGCCGGCCATCGAGCGCCAAGGCAATGACATGTGCGGCCGTCGCATCATCTACCGACGGCAAAAGCTCCACCCCGACGCCCTCGAGCCACTGGGCGAGCAGCTGGCCCCAAGCATCGCCGCCCATATTGGCATTGAGCACCACCCGCGCGCCCAGATGCCCCAACACATAGGCCGGTGCGGCGCCGCACCCGCCCAGCGCCGCTTCGACCGGGCGCGACAAAAGCTGGACATTGGCTCCCCAGGCGTCTTGGGCAATGACGTCCTGCAGCTCGACATCGCGCACCAACACATCGAGCACGGCGTTGCCGGCCACGTGCACCAACCCCGAGACGACACTCACTCAGGCTGCCTCGCGAGCCTTGCATGCTGCGCAGAGCCCGTCTTTGCCGAGATAGCTATAAATTTTACACAGTATAATATTGGACATCGGTGCCTCGTGAGCCGCTTAGAGATCGAGCACCGCCCGACCGCAGAGGTCGATCACCGGATCGTATACCGGCCCATAGGGCGGCGCGTAGGCCAAATCGAGATCGTAGATCTCGTCGATAGTCATGCGGTTAAAGAGCGCGGTGGCAAAAACATCGATCCGCCCGGCCGCGCCCTCTCGACCCACAATCTGCGCTCCGAGCAACCGCCGCGATCGAGCGCCTGCCTGAGGGCGATACCGTCGGCCAAGTTTTGCGCAAAGTGTGAACGCCCTGCAGATCAGCCCCGGACCAGGCGAGCACCAAAGCCTTGCCGCCGGTAGCCAGCACCAGACAGTCGTAGCCCTCGGCAAACGATTCGCCCGCCGCCGTCGCGCCCGCGACCATACCGGGCCCCGGCGCGCACCTCGATGCCGCGCGCTTTAAACTCCTCCGGCCGCAAGACAAGGAGCGCGTCGACCGTCGCGATCTCACCGGCGATATAGTAGGGCATGCCGCAGGAGACGTAGTCCCCTCTCTCCAGAACTAATACTTCGAGCTTGGGGTCAGCGCGCCGCATTTGACTAGCTGCGCTCATCCCGGCGGCATCACCACCCACCACTCACCGCGCGCCGCGCATTCATTCGGGGCAGACCAATTCTTTTTCGAGCAGGTCCTTATTGCCCGAATAATCGATCGGGATCTCTATCAGCTGCACGCCCTTGGTATCGAGACAACTCGTGAGCGTGGTAAGTAGCTCTGCAGTCGAGCCGATGCGGTGCCCGTGCGCCCCATAACTTTCAGCGTATTTGACGAAGTCGGGATTGCCGTAGTCCAGGCCCCAATTGGGGAAGCCCATATCGCCCTGTTTCCACTTGATCATCCCATAGCCGTCGTCGCGAAGCACGAGGACCACCAAGTCCATCTCCAGGCGCACCGCCGTCTCCAACTCCTGCGAATTCATCATAAAACCGCCGTCGCCGCAGATGGCCATAACCTTCTTGTCGGGTTCGACGAGTCTGGCGGCCATAGCCGAAGGCAAGCCCGCCCCCATCGTCGCCAGGGCATTGTCCAACAACACGGTATTGGGTTCGTGGGCGCGGTAGTTGAGCGCGAACCAGATCTTGTAGACGCCATTGTCGAGACAGATGATGCCGTCGTCGGGCATCGCCCGCCGCACGTCAGCGACCAGCCGTTGGGGCACCACCGGAAAACTCGGCTCGTCAATACCCGTATCGCGAATCTCGTCGATCCACTCCTTGACCTTCATGTAATAGCTGAAATTCCAGTGCGGCTGCCGGTCGATCCTGAGCATCAGTTGCCAGATGCTATTGCCGACATCGCCGATGACCTCCAACTGCGGAAAGTAGACTTGGTCCACCGCAGCGGACGAGAAGTTGATGTGGATGACCTGCAATTCGTCGCCCTGCATAAAGAAGGGCGGCTTTTCTACCACGTCGTGACCGACGTTGATAATCAGGTCGGCGCGATCAATGGCGCAGTGCAGCGGGTCGTTGGAAGACAGCGCCGCATTGCCGAGAAAAAGCGGGTGGCGCTCGTCAACGACGCCCTTGCCCATCTGCGTGGTGAAGAAGGGAATGCCGGTATCGCGAATAAGATTGAACAGCATCTTAGACGTGCGCTTGCGATTGGCCGCCGCGCCCATGAGCAATAGCGGGCTTTTGGCCGACTCGATCATCTGCGCGGCCTGGGCGATGGCCTTCTCCTCGGGGACCGGCCGTCGCACCCTGTTTTTGGGAAAGAGGTGCATATCCGTCGCTTCGCGGGCGATGTCCTCGGGCAGCTCCAGATGCGCCGCCCCGGGCCGCTCCTCCTCGGCGACGCGGAAGGCCTCGCGGACCCGCGAGGAGACGTTGTCGCCGCTGACGATCTGATGGGTGTATTTGGTCAGCGGCCGCATCATCTCGACGATATCGACGATCTGAAATTGGCCCTGTTTGCTCAATTTAATTGGCTTCTGACCGGAGATCATCAACATCGGCATCGCCCCGAGCTGGGCGTAGGCCGCCGCGGTGACGAAGTTGGTCGCCCCCGGCCCCAAGGTCGACATGCAGACGCCCGTCTTGCCAGTGAGGCGGCCATAGGTGGCGGCCATAAAGCCCGCCGCCTGTTCGTGGCGGTTGAGGATCAACTTGATCTGCGTCGACGAACGCAGCGATTCGAGCAAGTCGAGATTCTCCTCACCCGGGATGCCGAAGAGAAATTCGACGCCTTCGTGTTCCAAGGCTTTGACGAAAAGGTCAGACGCTTTCATATGGCATCCTTTTGAAGAAAAAAATGGCATCGGCGCCGCATCCTACCGGGGTTTGCGACGCCGGTCCT
>JAYYUU010000278.1:0-6075 GCA_036343835.1 Candidatus Latescibacterota bacterium
AAGTCCGCTCGAATGCGCCAAAGGCCTGGGCCCGCTCGCCCATATCGGTGGCGTAGATAATCGCCCCGGTCTCCTCGTCGAGCAGAAAGGCCTGCAGCTCGGTCTTGCCCGGCTGCAGTCCAGCAATCCGGTATTCGCCTCGCGCATCGGCCAAGGCCATATGGGGCCGCCAGGCATCTCCCCTGAATGCCGGTTCCAGCGCCACCACCCCAAAGGGCACCGGGTCGGTCGGGATCGTGCTCTTGCGGGGCATCAGGCGCAGCGCCCCGCGGATATCGACGAGCACATCCTTGATATTTTTGTCGTGTTTTAAACGCAGCTCCACCGCGTCGGGACCAAAGATATCGGCATCGGCGAGCGCGCGGTGCAGCGTCTGTTCAAGTAGGACGCACTGGCGCTGGACATTTTCGTAGCCGATCCGGTCGGGCGTATCCAGCGGCGTATCGAGCGCCAGTCGCGCGTCGTTGATCGTCATCAGACTCAGCGCCATATGCCCGGTGCTCTGGGCGATGACCCCATCGGGCACCACCACGTCTTCGGCCACATAGCTGTCCCAGGTCAGCCCCTTAATTGGACTGATGCCATTGACGAAAGCCCGCTCTCGACCCAAGCTCCGGGCCGCCGCTTGTCCGTGGCGGGTAAAACTGCGGCCCACCGGCACGAAAAAGCGGCGCAAGGTGGCGTTCCGGGTATTGTGCCAAATGCCGAGTTGGTCGCTCTGGCTCGACAGATCCAGCGAGAGAAAGAGGTCGATCGCCAGCGTATCCGGCACCAGGCGGATCCCGAGGGTATCGGGCTTGTTGAGCAGGCGCATCAGCTTGAGCCGCGCCTTGAGCTGCCGCTCGTCGACTGCATCGAAGACCAACACCCCCGACGCCGCGTCCTGCCGCAGGCGAATGCCCAGTGAATCGAGTGCGATGCCTCGGCGCTCAGTTTCCGCCACCAGTTTCTCGACATCGAGCGAATCGGCGATAAAGCGCTTGGGTACCTGCTGCAAAAACTTGGCGCGCTTGCGCGAGTGCTGGTTGAAGAAGTGCACGAGCCCGGCCTGGCCGAGGAAGTGGGCACCGGTGCACAATAGCAGCACCGAACGGGCCGGCGGGTTTTCCGCGAAGAAGTGCGCCAACTCTACCAACCCCGCTACACCCACCGCGCTTTCGGCGGCCGGGGTCAGTTGCGGCGCGACGGAGATTCCGTCGTAATAGGTCTGGATGGCCCAGAGTTCGTCCTCGAGCTCGGAATCGGCACCGGGAATTATGCCCCAGATATTCCACGTCTCGTGCCGCTCCCAATCGACCCGGGCGCGCAGCTTAGCTCGTTGCGCACCCGGGCCAAGCCGCTCCTTCAGCGCCAGACCCTGTGCGCGGTCGATCCAGAAGCGCGGCACGTCGAGGGGCACCCAGTTCCACTTCTGCCGCGCCTCGAAAATCGTCGTCTGCTCGGGGGCAATAAAGACGATGGCGCGTGCGCCCAGCGCGGCGGCGTTCTGCCAGTTGTTCCAGGAATTGAACTCCATCAGCACCATCCCGCCCTCGACCCGCTGGCCGTCGAAGTCGCGGAACTCGCCCTGGCCGCCGTAGAATATCGGCCCTTCGATGCCCGCGGACGCAGTGGTTGGCGTCCGCACCAGATTGGGCCACAGCGCCACCAGGGGGATGCTTTCGCCATCGAGCTCGAGCGCCGCACCGCGATCCATCGGCACCACGACCTCGAAGGCCTCACGCGTCACATCCTCCACCCCGGCGTCGCGCAACGCATCTTCGACGAAATCGGCCGCCGCACGGTCACCCGCATAGCCAGCCAGCCGTGCCCCGTGCGTCGACAGCGCGCCGATGGTCTCGCGGATGCGCTCAATATCGGCGGCCTGCGCCGCGCCGCTTATACACAGCACCCAAAGCGCCGCTATGTAGACTGCTCGCCGCATCGCCTTAGACCCAGAAAATGGAGTTGCCCACCGTCCCGGTGAGAAAATCGATGACCAGCCAGACGCCCGTGACCAGCATCCGCCCGACGATAATGCCCAGAAAGAAGTGGCGGCTGCGGGTAAACATCGCCGCCCCGCCATATTTGAGTACGGTGGTCTTAATCAACCAGGCGAAGAACACGCTGAACCACATCCAGTCCACTAGCCAGCTGGTCATAATCGGGAAACCGATCGGGTGCAAAGGCCACCACAAAAAGCGCTGGCGCAACCAGGTCAGCGCCAGCATCGCCGCCGCGCCGATTCCGGCGAAACCCATCCCCGGCCAGTAGACCCCGTGCGACTCAAGTCCCTTAACCGCCGTCTTGTAGATAACATTGGGCATGCCGTTGAAGAACCAGCCGCTGGTATTGATACCACCGTCTTTATAGGCCAGCTGCATCACCGTCCACAGCGAACTCGAGATCCCGACGAAAATGGCGATGAGTATCGCCCAGAATACATAGCGTCGGCTGCGCTTGTTCATGCCCTCGATCAATTTGAGGCCATTGGCCACCATCCCCATCAGAAAGATGCGGATATCGGTGGCGAAAATATAACTCAGCGAGAACGTAGTAATGGCCTTGGCGCCCAGCAGGCTCGAGCCCAGGCCGTAGATCATAAAGTCGGGCGCGGTCATCGGCGAAATAAGCGCCGGCACCCCCGCCTCGGCGACAATCCGCGAAATGCCGGTGAAAATAACCATCGCCACCGCGACGAAAACGAGCCCCGCCCACCACGGCGCGCCCAAATAGGCGAACCACCCCACCATCACCACGACCCCCGCCAGTACCACCGCCACCGCCGCGCGATAGGACATGATCTCGTCGTCGTCGCTCAGTTCCGACTCGGCGCCGATAGCTTTCCGCCCCACTTCCATCAGGTGCTCGCGCCCGACCCATAGCCCCAGTAACACAAAGGCACACAGCGCCCCCAAGCCCTGGTAGTTGAGCAACTCGGTGACTGCCACCGCCCAGACATCCTGCTCTTTGACCACCCCCTGGGTGACGAATAACGCCTTTTCGAGCTTGGCTAAGAGCGCAAAACCCCAGATCCCGGCAGCGATATCCGGACTGATCAGATAGGAGAAGCCGAGTACCGCAAAACTCAGCGTCATATTGATCGACTGACCGCCGAAAATCGGGAAGCTCCAGGCCGTCTGAAACACCGGAAAACCGGGGAAGTATTTGGCCAGACCGGTAAACAAACCGACGATTATGGGGATCGAGGCGCCATACCACATCGCCCGGCTTTTAAAAAAGGGATTGATCGTCTGGTGCTCGTCCTCGGCGCGGATAATGACCTGGGCCGCCTGCACCAATGGGTAGGCCAGCCGCTCGCGGTCCATCCACTGCCGCCGCAAAACCACCGCGACGCCCACCATCGTCATATAGAGCGCCAGGAGAAACGCGCCCCACAACAACATCGGTCGCACCCAGAGCGCATAGGGGATCGAGTATTGGGCAGTGGCGAAACCTTCGAAAAACTCGCGATTGCCCTGCCCGTCGTCGACCATGATCTCGCGCGGCAGATGCGGGAAGAGCAGCTCGGCCCACTTGTTTTCCGGGCTGACGTAGTAGAAGGCCCCGGTAATGGCCGGCAGGATGGTCTCGCACAGCCCCATCGTCGCCAGCGAAGCCACCACCAGCAGCATGATATAGACGACGATCAGTTCCGAGCGATTGAGGGCCAGATTGCGACCCCCCAATGCCAGCAGGGCATTGGCCGCTAAACAGACGAGGACAAAACTGGAAAAGAGCACCCCGGGCGAATAGGGCAATAGCGCGGTAAAGGGATAGTAGTTGTAGACGTATAGCGCAGCCACCACCGCCACGCTGGCAAAGGCCCATCCGACACTGCGCGCGGCGAATTTAAAGAGCGCATTGAGCAGACCGACGAGGACCAGAAAGAGAAAAATTGCCCCGGGCGCGCTGAAATCCAGCGTCATATAGCTACCGGAAATCGCGATATCGGCGTAGTTGGCGCCCACCCCTAAGAAAAAGGACAAAAAGGCCCCCACCCCTAGCGCGCGCAGCGTCAATGGCTGGTGCGTATCGGTCTCGTCGCCCGCAACCGAAGCTCCGCGCAACGACAGATAACTCCTAAAATCCCGAGGTATCCCGACCTTCAAAGCCCCCACCGACAATAAATAATAGATTTATCTCTTTTGATGCTCAATGAAACTCCATAATATATACGGAAAATACCGTATTCGCATAACCATCTTTATTTTTTGGAGCGTCCCCATGCCGACCTTCCTCGATTCCACCTCCGTCCTCGACGATCCGCCCGCCCTCCGCAGTCGCATGCACCGCGACGGCTATCTCTTTATCCGCGACCTGCTGCCCGCCGATGAACTCGCCGCGCTCAGATTGGGCTTTCTCGCCATCGCCCGAGACTACGGCTGGGTACAAAAAACCACCCCCATGGAAGACGCCATCGCCGATCAGGACGGCTTCTGCGTCGAGCCAACGTCCGAATACATGGATGTCTACCGCCATATGTACGCCCTGCCCCAATTCCACGCCCTGCAACACCATCCCGCCCTCGTCGACCTGCTGGAGAAAGTCCTCGACGGCCCCGTGCTGCCCCCCCCCCGCCGCATCGGCCGCCCCAACTTCCCCAAACGCGAATCCTTCACCACTCCACCACACCAGGACTTTATCCCCATCCAGGGCAGCGCCGAGACCATCACCGCCTGGTTCCCGCTCCACGATCTGTCCCCCGTCAAGGAGGGCGGGCTGGAAGTGGCCACCAGCTCGCACCAAGGCGGCGTCTACGAATTCCAACCGGCCCTGGGCGCCGGCGGCCTGGCCATTACCGACCCACTCGAGGACACCTGGATCGGCGGCCCCTTTGCCCAGGGCGACGTGCTCCTCTTCCACAGCATGACCGCCCACCGCGGCGTCCCTAACACCGGTGAGTCCCTGCGCCTGTCCATCGACGCCCGCTACCAACGCATCGCCGACCCCATCGCCCCCGGCAGCTTGCTCCCCCACAGCCAACCCAACACCTGGGAAAATATCTATGCCGACTGGCCCGACGAAAATCTCCAGTACTACTGGCGCCAACACGACCTGCAAATCACCGACTACGACGACAGCTACCACCAAGAACGCGACCGCCAGGCCCTGACACTTGGCGAACAGGGCAACCCCATCGCCGTCTCCGTTCTCCAACGCATCATCGCCCGCGACAACAATCCGAAAAAACGCCAGCGCGCCGCCGAACTCCTCGCCGCGATCGAGGATGGCGAGGCTTCCAATCCCTAAATCGCTCCGAATTGCCGTAGATCATCCTCTATCTCCTATACTTCAACAGGGGATCACCAAATCTCCGGAGGGCTATTCAAGGGCATCACGCAGGCGGCTTACTGTCTCATATTTCACAGGATTGTGAAATATGAGACTAGCCCTCGGAGGAGGAACACAGGATGTGATCCGAGCCCGCGTAGCGCGCGCAGCGAAGGTGCTAGCGGCACGAGCGAGGGGATGCCCTCGAATAGCCCGTCCATACGCGGCAGCTTCGCGCTCAACCGCACGCCGTTAACACCGAATAGCTACGAAAAATTTCTGGGGGGGGGAAATCGTCTCATATACCGCGGCCGAGGCAGGTTGCCACAGCGGATCGACACGCACTATTAGTTCTATTTCGCCGTGCCGTTAGAAGTCTTGTCGGAGGGGAATCGGCGGAAAAATGAATAGCGGTCATGCTCGCAGAACGCTTTGCGCCCCTCGCCGCCGAGGGCGCGCTGCAGCTGGTCGGGTTGCGTCTAGACTACGCCGCTGCGCCGCAATCGCGCAATGGAGCGCTATAAAACTCTACCATCCGGACACGGCTTCTTCCAGACTCGCGTAGACGTCCACGTCTTTGCTCAGACCGATGATATCGAATACCTTGCGGAAATGCGTGGACGGATGTACCACCCGGACGTCTACGCCCTGCTCCTTCAGCGGCAAAACCAGGTCGAAGAGCACGGCCACGCCGGCGCTATTGATACTATCTTGGGGCTAAAACACCAGCAGAATCTGCTGCACTACAGCCGCCTGGGCAAAGGCCGCCTCCAGCGGCTCGGGGGCATCCCCGGACAGATAACCCTTCAAGTGGATGGTCGC